>CAMBAN010000055.1 GCA_945864145.1 uncultured Lachnospiraceae bacterium
GAATCAGGTTTTGATTTTTACTATGATTTGAATGATGATACGACAATCAAGGATATTTTATCCGGTGCCTACACAGGCACACCCAGTGGATATAGCATACAAATGTTGTATCCATTGGGGGCTTTGATTGCCCTATGCTATAGAGCCATCCCCGGGGTAGCCTGGTATGGCTTGTTTTTGTGCTTATGCCAGTTTGGCGTATTTGCGCTGGTGGGCTTTCGACTGACCAGAATGTTTCAGACAAAGAAGGAACAATGGCTGGCATTAGTTTTAGAGGCAGTTTTGTTTACAGGCCTGCTTTTCAGAGAACTTGTGATGGTGCAGTACAGTGTAACCAGTGGTATTTGCATGGCAGGTGCCATTTTTCTCTATGCAACAGGTGACACAAAAGAAAGCATGGCAGCATCTGTAAAGGAAAACCTGATACCTGTTCTGCTGGTGGTACTCTCCTTTATGATACGAACAGAGCTCTGCCTGATGCTTATGCCGTTTTTATTGCTTGCAGGCTTTATCAGATTACTGTCAGACCCGGCAAAAGGGAAGCTGACACGAACAGATATTGTCAGAAGAAATCTGTTCATTGCTTTATTTGCAGTGCTGGGTATGCTTGCAGTGTATGGGTTAGACCTGTTAGCAACGCATTTAAGTCCTGTCAGTCAGAACTGGCAGCGGTTTGAACACTTTTTTGATGCAAGGACAAAGCTGTATGATTTTTATCAGCTTCCTGCGTATGAAGAGAATGAGAGCTTTTATCAGGAAATCGGGCTTTCCGAGGAATCCTATGCGTTATTGCAAAATTACAATTTTGCCTTGGACGAATCAATTGACGAGCATCTGTTGGAGGAAATCGTATCCTATGTGGAAAACGGCGCAGGTACGACCAACAATATGACAAACCATTTTAATCTTATGTATACCAAAAACAGCCTGAAAGAAGGCATCTGGCTGTATAAACAGAGGTTTTTTACGATGAAGGACGGAGTCTGGGGAATTTTACTGCTTTATCTGTATGCGACGTTACTTCTTTTTATATGCCGCTTTGAGGATAAACAGAAGCTTCTCCAAACAGGAAAGGTTATCTTACTGTTTCTTATTCGTTCCTGTCTGTGGCTCTATCTTCTTATGGTAGACAGAATGCTTGACCGCATTACAGTACCGCTGTTGTTTGGGGAAAGTGTTTTGCTTATCAGCTGGATTTTGGAATTTATACGTAAGTATCGTGTAAAGGGTGCTTATTTTTACAGCATTCTTTTTCTGTGCGGTATCTGCAGTCTGTGTTATAATGGCAAAAGGACTTTTACGGAATACCAGAAAAGAGAGGAAATCAATCCACGCTGGGAAGCATTTATGGATTACTGTCATTATTTCCCGGAGGATTATTTTGTTATGGATGTTTATTCCTCCACTTCTTACGCAGGCATTCCCTATTCGGAAAAGATATTCCGGAATGCGGATAATTCTTTGAAAAATTATGACCTTTGTGGAGGATGGCTGGTAAAAAGTCCTTTGTATAGGGAAAAACTGGAGCAGTTTTCTGTTTCTGCCATAGAAGATGCACTGCAAAAGAGTGCAAAAGGAAAGCATCAGGTGTATTTTGTGGCAGCCTGTGATAAGGATTTAAGCTGGCTGGATGCATATTATGCGCATAAAGGACAGAAAATACAGATAATGTGTGCAGATAAGATTTGGTATCGCAATGAAGCGATTTTCTATGTCTACAGCATAGAAAAAGCAGAAGGATAACAGAATTAGGAAGGAAAAGGCATGGAACCTTTAAGAAAAGACATAAGAATAGACGGAGAACAGATTTATTTTAGACCAATCACCGTAGAGGATACCGATATGGTACTTCGCTGGAGAAATGGAGAAAAGGTCGTACAAAATTTCATATACAGAGAGCCAATCAGTAAGGAAGCACATTTGTCCTGGCTGGAAAATAAGGTAAATACAGGTCTGGTACAGCAATTCATTATCTGTGATAAAAAGACAGATAAGCCACTGGGCTCTATTTATCTGCAAAATTATAATGAAAAGGAAAGCTCTGTAGAGGAAGGCATCTTTTTGGGAGAGCCGGAGGCGTTTGGACGTGGAATTGGTGTAGAAGCAACCGGACTTTTGGTAGAGTATGTATTTTCTACGATGCCTTGTGAAACGATTACGGCCAGAGTGCTGGGGTATAATACAGCAAGCAGAAATATGTTTGAAAAGAGTGGCTTCGTACAGAGTGCTTTTTACAAAAACAAGTATGAATTTGATGGCAAACAGGCAGACCTGGTCTTCTATGAGAAAAAGAGGACTAAAGTCAGCTTTGTTGTGCCATGCTATCGTAGTGAAAAAACAATTACAGCCGTAGTAGAGGAAATTCAGGAGACAATGGCAAAGCTGTCTTCTTATTCCTTTGATATTTTCCTGATTAATGACTGTTCTCCTGATAACACCTTTCGTACCATTCGTATGCTTTGCGAGCAGTATGACAATATTACCGGTATCAATCTGGCAAAGAACTTCGGACAGCATGCTGCCCTGATGGCAGGACTTCGTAAATCAGATGGTGATATTGTAGTTTGCCTGGATGATGATGGACAAACACCGGCAAATGAAGTTGGAAAGCTGTTAGACGGTATCAGAAAGGGCAGTGATGTTGTATATGCCCAGTATGGAGAAAAGAAGCACAGTGCTTTTCGTAACTTTGGAAGCTGGGTCAATGATATCATGACAAGAGTGATGCTTGGAAAACCCAAGGAGCTTCATATTACCAGCTATTTTGCAGCAAAGCGTTTTGTAGTGGAAAGCATGCTACAGTATGAAAACTGTTATCCTTATGTGATAGGGCTGGTGCTTCGTGCAACGAAAAATATCAGTAATGTACCGGTAAAGCACAGAAGTCGTGAGGTAGGTTCCTCAGGTTATACGATGAAAAAGCTGTTTGGCTTGTGGTTCAATGGATTTACGGCTTTTTCCATCATTCCGCTTCGTATCGCATCTATAGTTGGAACTGGTTGTGCAATAATTGGCTTCTTGTATGGCATTTATACAATTATAAAAAAATTTGTTAATCCAGCAGTACCTATGGGCTTTAGTGCTATGATGTCAGCCTTGGTATTTATTGGTGGTATGCTCATGGTGATGCTTGGACTTGTAGGTGAGTATATCGGACGTATTTATATCAGTATCAACCACTCACCACAGTATGTAATCAGAGAAGAAGTAGGACATACAATAAATCCGGGAGAGGAGTAAGGTAGTGCATTTACGCGTAAAAAATTGGGAACCACAGAATGTAAAACGAAATACTGTGATACAGATTGTGATAGCTGCACTGACTGTACTTTTCCTTTGCATGCTTTGGACAAGGGCGGACTTGCATACTCACCACTGGGTAAAGCAACAGGCTTTTCAGCCAAACAAGGAATCCATAACAGGAGAGACCTTTGCCAAAGAGGATAAAAAGCTGCAGACTGTTTATTTTACCAATGACCACATTTATCAGATAAAGGTCTACATGGATGCAACCATTTATGATAATAAGGATTTTGTTTATTTTAGACTCTATGATGGGAATTTCTCCTGCATTTACAGTGAAGACTTTGGATGTAATCTGATTGCAAGAGATGGCTTTGTAAAAGCAACTCCTGATTTGGATGTCACGCCGGGACAGGCCTATTACTATGAGATTATTGTTCCTGAAAAAGCAACGTTTTGGTGGATGTATACGGTAGAAACCATATTACCGACAGCAAGTACGGTGGCTTTGGGGTTATCGGAAAATGGACCACTGTATGTGGATGGTATTTATCGTGATGATATTGCACTTGTTGCGGACTTTGACTACGGAAAAGCTTACAGTTGGTGGCAGTGGACAGGCATAACTTTATTGATACTTGCTTTTTCCTGCCTGCTTTACTTTACTTGCTTGTGGATTGCAGAAAAAATGGAACCCTATCAGTCTGCAATTGGCAAATACGGACGTTTGGCAGTTTCTGCGCTGGCCGCAGGTGTGGTATTGGTATTGCTCTATTTTTGCCTGTTTCAAAACCTGTTTGGCGCAAATACTGCAGATAAAGTGGTCTATGTCATAGGAAGCCTTGTGGGGCTTATCTGGCTGTTGGCTGCTATTTGGCTTCCCAAAGAAAAGAAGAAGCAGCATACAGAAAAAAATGACATGTCCCGTACCTGGAGAAATGCGATTCAGATTATTTGCTTTGGGTGTCTTTTTTATGCAATGAGTCAGTACGTAAATGCTGATATAGAATATTTGCATACCAATAACACCAGGTGGATTCTCATTTTTATGGGAATTGCCTTACTTGCAGGCAAATCGGAGAAAATGCTTTTACATAAGCTAAATGGTATATGGCTTGCTGTAGCTTCTATCGTTGGTGTACTTTATTGCTTACAGGCACAAGACGGGCAGCCTCTTTATTTGGCAAAGCTGACCATTGCAGTGGTAATGATTTGGGGCATGGTTGTTATACAACTGTTCAGAGGGTTTACAAAGGAAATTTGGACAAGACTCAACAAACCATATTTTTTCTGCTGGGTAGCCTTTATTCTTTGTACTTATGTGTTCCGCTATGAAAAGACATGGGTGTTTACTGCTTCCTTGCCTTTTTTGGCAATCCTGTTATATAATTTCAGTGCAGAAGAGAAAAAATGTCTGCTTCAAAATTTGGCACAAGGTGTTTTACTCAGCTTTTGGATGATTACTTTTTATGATTTGTGCCATAGACCGTATCATTATTGGATTTATTACAGATATAATGGAATTTTCCATACAGTTGCCTGTACTGGTTTGTATCTCTCTGTAGTAACAGGTGCAGCCTTTGCACTGCTTTTGGGAAAATGGAAAAACAGAAAAAAAATAGCAGGGGTAGCGCTGTATGAGCTGTTTACATTGGTAGTAGCAGTCAATTATGTATTTTTTACTATGGCAAGGACAGCCTTATTAGCAGTAGCCGTAGATGTGGTACTTGTTATGCTGTTATCTGTGTATGGTTATAAAAAGAGTTTCTTTAGAATGTGTCAGGAAGGAATCGTGCTTATCTCATGCATGGTACTTAGCTTTCCGTTTGTATATACTGTGCAGAGAATGGTGCCTGCCATGGTTAACAAACCAGAATACCATAGAATCGAAGACCATGATAGAGAATTTGCAATTCATGAAGGAGAAGCCTGGGATTCCGACAAATATATGACGATAGAGCGCTTCTGTGCTATGTTTACCGGACGTATATCTGTTTCTGAGGAAAGCTCTGCAAAGGATGAAAATATGGATTTGCTGGCAAGCCTTGCTACAGATCACATGCAGGTACACATGCAGGCAGAAGAAACATCGGATGCTTCTTCTGAAAAAAAAGACATTTCTAATGGACGATTGGACATTTTTAAGCTATATTTAAGTGAGGTTTCCTGGAAGGGAAAAGCCGGTACAATTTTAACAGATGAAAATGGTGTGGAAAATGCACATGCACATAATTCTTATATTATGGTGGCATATAATTTTGGTGCAATAGGCGGCATTTTATTTCTGTTTTTATGTGGCTGGACATTTTTACGTTCTATAAGAATTTTTATACAAAGAGGGAAAAAGGCGGGGGTTTATCTGGTGCCGTTTTCGCTGATTACGATATTTGGTTTTACCAGTGTGACAGAGTGGTGTTTCCACCCCTGTTTTCCTGGTGGATATGTTTTCTTATTTATGATACCATTACTCATGGAAAAACGGTGAAAAATAAGAAACGTTAGATAGATGGGAGTATATCTATGAAAATAATGGAGCGATTTAACAATCAGATTATGCATCGAAGAATAGTGCTGTTTATTTACGATATCATGACAGTGTGCTTAGCCAGTATTCTGCCTTTATGGTTTCGTTTTAACAGTGATTACAGAGAAATACCGGAGGTATATCTGACATCTGTCTGGAATTTTCTGTTAATCAATATTGTTATGACATTGATTGTATTTTATCTTTTTAGATTGTATCACAGCCTATGGGCATTTGCAGGTGTGGCAGAAGCACAAAATATTGTGGCTGCCTGCTTTTTGTGTGCTGTTTTAAATTTCGCAGGTCTAAAGCTGTTGCAATATCCAATTCCAAGAAGTTATTTTTTCATGTATGCCATGATACTCACTGCCATTACGGTATTTGGTCGTTTTTCTTACCGTTTTGCAAGAGGAATTAAGCACAAACAGCAGAATAAGAAAAATGGTGTAAAGGTCATGGTGATTGGTGCAGGTGAAGCAGGAAATACGGTTATCAAAGAAATCGTCAACAGTGCCTTTAGCACCATGACAATCAAATGCATTATTGATGATAATGCTTCTAAATGGGGTCGATACATACAGGGTATCAAAATTGTAGGCGGTAGAGATAAAATTGTTGAATATGCGGCACTTTATGGTATTGACGAAATTTTTATTGCAATTCCGTCTGCTAATAGAGCGACAATGAAGGCACTTATTGAAATTTGTCAGGAGACAAACTGTAAGCTACGTACGTTACCTGGCATTTATCAGCTGGTAAACGGAGAAGTAAATGTCAGCAAGCTTCGTGATGTAGATGTAGAAGATTTGCTTGGCAGAGACCCGATTAAGGTAGATATGGACTCTATTTTAAATTACGTAAAGGGACAGGTCATCATGGTAACAGGTGGTGGTGGTTCCATTGGTAGTGAGCTCTGTCGTCAGATTGCAGGACATCAGCCTAAACAGTTGATTATCGTAGATATTTATGAAAATAATGCTTATGAAATCCAGCAGGAATTAAAATTTAAATATCCAAAGCTTGATTTGGTAGTACTCATTGCTTCTGTCAGAAATACCAATCGTATGAACAATATTATGCAGAAATACCATCCGGATATTATTTATCATGCGGCAGCGCATAAGCATGTGCCTCTGATGGAGGACAGTCCAAATGAAGCGATTAAGAATAATGTATTTGGTACCTGGAAAACAGCACAGGCGGCTGTGCAAAACGGTGTAAAGAAGTTTGTGTTGATTTCTACAGATAAGGCAGTAAATCCTACCAACATCATGGGCGCTTCCAAGCGCATCTGTGAAATGATTATCCAGACCTACAACAGACATTATGATACGGAGTTTGTTGCAGTTCGCTTTGGAAATGTACTTGGCAGTAATGGTAGTGTTATTCCGTTGTTCAAAAAGCAGATTGCGGCAGGAGGGCCTGTTACCGTGACGCATCCCGACATTATCCGCTACTTTATGACTATCCCCGAGGCAGTATCTTTGGTGCTTCAGGCTGGTGTGTATGCGAAGGGTGGCGAGATTTTTGTATTGGATATGGGAGAGCCTGTAAAGATATTGGATCTTGCAAAGAATTTGATTAAGCTTTCCGGCTACAAGGTAGATGAGGATATTAAAATTGAATTTACAGGTCTTAGACCGGGTGAAAAGCTCTACGAAGAGCTTCTTATGAATGAAGAAGGATTACAGGATACAGAAAATAAGCTTATTCACATTGGTAAGCCGATTGAATTTGACGAAATGCAGTTTTATCTGCAATTAAATAATTTGAAGCACGCTGTAGAAAGTGAATGTGCAGACGTCAGACCACTCATTCAGGAAATTGTACCGACTTACGTACCCAAAAAGAATGTGTAACATGGGATGAACGAAATAAAGAGGCAGAACAGGAAATGGATAAAGGGTTTATAGAAACAATAAAAAAGAATATATTTGGCATACTTGGCTTAGGTATCGTGTTAATAGCAGGCGTGGTGTATCTCATATTGCAGGATAATATTGTGGTAAATTATCATGACCAGCTTGATGGAGAAGTGATTGGCTATCTTTTGCATGCAAAATATCTTTTTCAGGGAGTAAAAGAATATCCTGAAATGATGAATGGCATTTCTCCTAATGGGCTGTTCATGCCGGCTCCATTGACCGTTTTTCTGTATAAGCTTTTTGCTCCTTATATGGCATTTATCATAAATGCCATTTTTTGTATGATTTGCGGATATGTTGGGATGTATCTTTGCGTAAAACAGATTACGGGATATGGATCTATTGCAGCAATAGCAGGCGTTTTATTTGCGTATTTGCCCTTACTTTCCGTGTATGGACTTAGCCAGTATGGTCTGCCACTTTTATTTTATGCATTCTTTTTGTTGTATAAGAAAGAACATGTGTGGTCTTCCCTGTTATTGGTAGCTTTCTATGGAGCAATGTCGTCCCTTGTCCTGGTGGGATATGCGATTCTCTTTTTTGGGGCATTATTCTATTTGTATTTAATCATCAGGAAGACCTGGAAAGAGCATATATGGCTGGCAATAGGCGGACTTTTGCTGGCATGTGTTTATATGGCAGTCAATTATGAACTGGTATTGCAAATATTGGGATTTGGAGGGGAAACATATCCAAGCCATAAAGAAGCAATTGTACGTTATGGTCAGGACTTTTGGAATTCCTTTAAGACGATATTTGTGCGAGGAACGGTTCATACACCTACGCATCAGTTTATTATTGTGATTTATGCTACCATTATGGGCATACTTAGTATTTTTACCTTAAAAAAAGTGCCGCAAAGTATAAAGCATGAGCTGTATACCTTCTATCTTTTCTATATTTTGAACTTGTTTTTTGCATTATTTTATGCGTGCTACCAGTCGCCTTTTGTTGCGGATTTGAGAAATCGGCTTGGTGGGGTATTTAAGGAATTTCAGGCAGACCGTTTGTTTTGGCTGTCAGTGCCGCTTTGGTATTTGATTTTTGCAATTTGCTTACATATTAGTTGGGAAGCAGTCAAATATTTATGGAGCCGTCATAGATATGTGATTTGTACAGGAGTATTGATTTGTTCTTCTGTTTTTCTGTTGGGAAGTGCAGCAGTTGTTTTCTATTACAGTGATTTCAACAAAAATCTGCATAGACTAAAAGCCGGAGAGCAATACGAGAGGGTAACCTGGAAAGATTATTATGCTCCCGATGTTTTTGCACAGATAGATGAATATATCAAAGAGGATAAGAGCTCTTTCAGAACGTTATCTTTTGGTATGTATCCTGCGGCAGCATTATATAATGGTTATTATTGTCTGGATGGATATTCCAACAATTATTCGCTGGATTATATGAAGAAGTTTCGCCATATCATTGCTGAGGAACTTGAAAAGGATAAGGCTCTTAGAAAGTATTATGATGAATGGGGCTGCAGATGCTATTTATTGTCAGAAGAGCTTGGAAGCAATCGTTTTATGTATCCAAAGGATAATGGCATAACCTTCCGGTCACTTTCCTTTGACTTTGAAGAAGCCAAACAGATGGGAGCCAGGTATGTCTTTTCTGCCATAAAACTGCCGGAGGATATGGCTGGCGTACGACCCCTTCGGGAGGAAGCTTTCCGAACAGATACCAGTTATTATGAAATATATGTATATGAGATTGTTTAACAGAGGATACTTATGAAACAAAGAACTTTCTATTTTGATTTGTTAAGATTGATTTCCTGTTTTCTGGTGGTGATGGTCCACGTTTCAGGCATTTATTTTCAGACCTATAAAGTAAATAGTCTGGATTGGCTTATTTCCAATATATATAATTGTCTTGCTATTATTGGAGTACCGATTTTTTTTATGATTAGTGGAGCACTTTTGCTGAATCCCTCCAGAGAATTGCAAATAAAGAAGTTTTTGGGTCATAACGTTGTTTCTTTATTGATTTTCTATTTCGTTACTATTTTTGCCTACAATGTGCTGTATTTTTGTATATCAGTTCAGGATAAGAATTTTGCAAGCTTTAAAGAAACTGTTTTATTAAAAACTCTGTGCGGAAACGGAACGGGTGTTGGTCATCTTTGGTTTCTGCCGACGTTGATAAGCATCTATTTGCTGGTTCCAATCATAAAACAGGGGTTGACAGAAGAAAAGAACTGTATCTATTTTTGTACTGTTTTCTTTGCTGTGTCAGTACTGTGGAATAGTGTGCTGTTTTTTCAAATCCCTTATTATGTGATTTTTGAATCTCTGAAACAGGTAATTCCTTTTTATTTATTTTCAACTTATGCAGGGTATTTTGTATCAGGGCATTATCTTCATGCTTTTGTGATTCCTAAAATCAGGAAAAATCCAAATATTTCCGGCAAAGGATTATCGGTTATATTGGGAATCGTTTTTATCATTGGCTTATGTTTAACGGTTATCACCAATGCTTTCTTTTCTATGAAAAAGGAAACGGCAATGACAACGACCAATACCCCTTTTTTCTTTGGGCATTTCCTGTCAAGTACAGCTCTCTTTTTGGGCTTAGGTGTCCTTTTTTATGAAAAACATATATCAAGCAAATACTTGTCTGTTTTGTCAGAGCTTACTTTGGGAATATATCTGATACATCCGGCAATTATTACCTTTCTGAAAGAGTATTTGGGCTATTCCCTTGTATGGAAATATCCGGTGATTAGTATTGTACTGGTAACAATGCTTCTGTTTTCTGTTTCCCTTTTACTGGTTCTTTTCATTCGGCTTATCAGGTATTTCTTTACTTTTTTATTATCAAAAGTTGAGTTTTTAACATAATTGATATATAGTAGTATAGAATGAAAAGGAGTGTCCGCCTAAGGGGAAAATAGGAACAAAAAAGGAGTGTAGACTATGTATCAGGCACAATTTGACAGATTTGAAAAAAAGGTGTGGCTTAGTTCACCTACCATGCATGGAGAAGAACTGGAATACATAAAAGAAGCCTTTGAGACAAACTGGATGTCTACCATGGGAAAAAATATAGATGAAATAGAAAGAATGGCATGCGAAAAGGTAGGCTGCAACTATGCAGTGGCATTATCAGCAGGAACTGCAGCGCTTCATATGGCAATGAAGCTTGCTGGAATCAAGCCGGGGCAGCAGGTATTTTGCAGTGATGTCACCTTTGATGCAACGGTAAACCCTGTTGTATACGAGGGAGGAGTACCTATCTTTATCGATACGGAATACGATACCTGGAATATGGACCCGGTAGCATTGGAAAAAGCATTTGAGCTCTATCCGGATGTAAAAGTGGTCGTAGTAGCGCATTTATATGGAACTCCGGGAAAAATCGATGAGATTAGAGAAATCTGTAAAAAGCATGGAGCTTCCATTGTAGAAGATGCGGCAGAATCCTTTGGCGCAAGCTATAAAGGACAACAGACCGGTGCTTTTGGTGATTTTAATGTGATTTCCTTTAATGGAAATAAAATTATTACTGGTTCAGCAGGCGGTATGTTCTTAACCAATAGTAAGGAAGACTTCGAAAAAGTAAAGAAGTGGTCCACACAAGCCAGAGAAAATGCACCTTGGTATCAACATGAAGAATTAGGATATAATTACCGTATGAGCAACGTGGTTGCAGGTGTTATCAGAGGACAGATGCCTCATTTGGAAGAACACATTGCACAAAAGAAAGCAATTTATGAGCGATATAAAGAAGGCTTAAAAGATTTACCAATTACCATGAATCCTTACAATGAAAAGGATTCAGAGCCAAATTTCTGGTTATCCTGCCTGTTAATCAAACCGGAAGCAATGTGTAAACAGGTAAGAAGCGAATGTGAAGCATTGTTTATCCCGGAACACGGAAAGAGCTGCCCGACAGAGATTTTGGAGGCGATTTCTTCTATTAATGCTGAGGGCAGACCAATATGGAAACCGATGCATATGCAACCAATTTACAGAATGAATGGTTTTGTAACAAGAGAAGGAAATGGAAGAGCAAAGACAAATGCCTATATTTCAGGTGGTTCTGTAGGAAAAGACGGAAAGCCGTTGGATGTAGGTATGGATATTTTCCATAGAGGTCTATGTTTACCTAGCGACAATAAAATGACACCGGAGCAACAGGACAGAATTATTGAAGTGATAAAAGCCTGCTTCGACTAAGAAAAAGAAAGGATTTCAGAATGTATCAAAAAGTCATAAAAAGAGTATTAGACATTATCATTTCAGCAGTGGCTCTCATTATTCTGAGTCCCATATTTTTGATGGTAGCGATTTTGGTCAGATGCAAGTTAGGCAGTCCGATTATTTTTCATCAGCAAAGACCGGGATATCATGAAAAAATATTTGGATTATGTAAATTCCGTACTATGACCGATGAAAGAGATGAAAATGGAGAATTACTCCCGGATGCCCAAAGACTTACCAAATTTGGGAAAATGCTACGTGCAACGAGTCTTGATGAACTTCCGGAGTTATGGAATATCTTGAAAGGAGATATGAGCTTAATTGGCCCAAGACCTCTTTTGGTGAAATATCTGCCCTTATACAATGAATTCCAAAAACACAGACATGATGTGAAACCGGGGTTAACAGGTTGGGCACAGGTAAATGGCAGAAATGCAGTTACCTGGGAGGAACGTTTTGAAATGGACGTATATTATGTCCAAAACATATCTTTTATGCTGGATTTAAAGATTTTCTTTAAAACTATAGGTGTTGTGTTCAAGCATGATGGAATTACAAGTGGTACGGATGCCACAATGGAGGCCTTTCAAGGTACAAAAACAGAGTGAGAGGATAATAGATTATGAATATTTTGTTTTGTAGTGTAGGCAGAAGATGTGAATTACTAAAGGATTTTAGAAAGACATTGGGAGATAACCTGAAAATAGTGGTAACTGATAACAGCCCCTATGCGCCGGCATTGGCTTTTGCGGATGTGAGCTATCAGGTTCCTTTGATTACAGATAAGACATATATTCCCATGCTGTTGGAAATATGCAAAAAAGAGAATATTCAGGCGATTACTACATTGATTGACCCGGAAATAGCAATTCTTGCAGCTCATAGAGAAGAATTTGAGGCGTTGGGTGTGGAAGTGCTTACTCCGTATTTAGAGACTGCCAAGCTGTGCTTTGATAAATTTGAAATGGCAAATTATCTGACACAGAAGGGTATTCCAACCATAAAGACCTATGGAAGCTTTGCCTCCTTTAAGGAAGCCTATGATAAGGGTGAAATGACCTTACCTGTTTTTGTAAAGCCAAGAACAGGAAGTGGAAGTGTTGGTGCAAGACGTGTAGATACACTCGAAATGCTGGAGGAAGTTACCGGTCAGGATGAAAGCTTAATTATTCAGGAGCTGATGACAGGTAAGGATATGGATGCAGATATTTATGTGGATACCATAAAACATGAGCCTGTTGCCATTTTTTCGAAAAAGAAAATTTCTACTACAATTGGTGGAGCAAATAAGACCATTTCCTTCAAAGACCAGGCTTTGTTTGATTTTGTAAAGAAGGTTTTATCTGTATTTCAGTTTAATGGTCCGTTGGATATGGATTTATTTTTCCAAAATGGGCAGTACTATTTATCAGAAATCAATCCGAGATTTGGTGGTGCTTATCTGCATGCTTATGGGGCTGGTGTAGACTTCCCGACCATGATTTACAACAATGTGGCAAACAAACAGGAAAATGAAAGCGTCATTGGCAATTATGAAGAAAATGTTGTGATGATGATGTATGATAGCGTAGTGATTAAAAAACTCGAAGATATAGAAGCCGGTATGAAAAAGGAAGTTTAAATTTTGAAAATACTGATATTAACAAATTACGCCAATGGTCTGTATCTTTTCAGAAGAGAGCTTCTGTTGGCATTACAGGCAGACGGACATAACATTTTTGTGTCTGTACCACCTGATGAAAATTGTAGTAAGATAGAAGACTTAGGCTGTAGTATCATAGAAACACCGTTTGAACGAAGAGGAAATAACCCGGTTAAGGATATCAGATTATTTTTCTCTTATATGAAATTATTAAAAAAAGAAAAACCGGATATGGTGCTGACCTATACCATTAAACCGAATCTGTATGGTGGTCTTGCCTGCAGAATAAGGAAGGTTCCATATATCTGTAATATTACAGGTCTTGGAACAGCAATTGAAAATGAAGGTGTTTTGAGCAAATGCCTGCTCCTGTTTTACAGGATTGCCGTAAAAAAAGCACAAAGGGTATTTTTCCAGAATGAAACGAACAGACAGTTTATGCATGCACATAAGATTGCCTGTCATAATGATGGGATACTACCGGGCTCCGGAGTCAACTTGACAGAGCATCCGTTTGTGGATTATCCTTCAGAAGAAAACGGAATTTCCTTTTTGGCGGTCATTCGCATTATGAAGGATAAAGGAATTGAAGAATATTTAGAGGCAGCAAGACGGGTAAAAAAGAGACATGAGAATGCTCATTTCATTTTGGTGGGTGAGTATGAGGAGGAAACCAGGTCAATCTATGAACCGCAAATCAAGACTTTGGAAGAACAGGGTGTGATTACTTATCTTGGGCATATTGATTATGTGAAAGAGGTAATGGCAAAGAGCCATGTCATCGTTCATCCATCCTACCATGAAGGCTTATCTAATGTACTGTTAGAGGCTGCGGCCTGTGGCAGACCGGTGTTAGCCTCCAATGTCAGTGGATGTAAAGAGACTTTTTCAGAGGGAAAAAGCGGTTTTGGTTTCCAGGTTAAGGATGCTGATGCATTGGAAAAGATAATTGAAAAAATGCTAAACTGCTCTGGAGATGAAAGAAAGCAAATGGGTATTTGCGGGAGAAAATGGGTGGAAACACATTTTGATAGAAATATTGTGATACAAAAATACAGAGAAGAGATAAAACGAAAGGATCTTTAAGAAAATGAGTTTATATGAAGACATTGTAAGTGGAAAAGAGAAGTTATCATTAGTAGGACTTGGCTATGTAGGTATGCCAATCGCTGTTGCGTTTGCAAAGAAAATTAACGTTGTAGGCTTTGATTTAAATGCAGCAAAAATTGACCTCTATAAGTCAGGCATCGACCCAACAAATGAAGTAGGAAATGACGTTATTAAAAATACAAAGGTAGACTTCACCGCAGACCCAACAAGATTAAAGGAAGCAAAATTCCACATTGTGGCTGTTCCAACACCTGTAAATGATGACCATACACCGGATTTGACACCGGTAGAAGGCGCAAGCAGAATTTTAGGACAGAACTTGACAAAGGGGTCTATTGTAGTATTTGAATCTACTGTTTACCCAGGTGTAACAGAGGATATCTGTGTTCCTATCTTAGAGAAGGAATCAGGCTTAAAATGCGGTGTGGATTTTAAAATCGGATATTCACCGGAGCGTATTAACCCGGGTGATAAGGTACATCGTTTAGAGACTATCACAAAGATTGTTTCAGGTATGGATGAGGAAACCCTGGATGAAGTGGCAAAGGTTTATGAATTAGTAGTAGAAGCAGGTGTTTACCGTGCAGAAAGCATCAAAGTAGCAGAGGCTGCAAAGGTTATTGAAAACAGCCAGAGAGATATTAACATTGCTTTTATGAATGAATTATCTATCATCTTTAACAAAATGGGCATTGATACCAAATCAGTATTAGAAGCAGCAGGCACAAAATGGAATTTCTTACCATTTAGACCGGGTCTTGTAGGTGGACATTGTATCGGTGTAGACCCTTATTATTTAACCTATAAGGCAGAGGAATTAGGCTATCATTCACAGATTATTCTTTCAGGTCGTCGTATCAATGACGATATGGGAAAATATGTAGCTGAAAATCTGGTAAAGAACCTGATTAAAGCTGATATTCCTGTAAAGAGTGCAAAGGTAGCAATTCTTGGCTTTACCTTCAAGGAAAACTGTCCGGATACCAGAAATACAAAAATCATTGATATTTACAATGAGTTAAAGGAATATGGTATCACAGCTGTTGTAACTGATGATAATGCAGATGCAGCAGAAGCAAAGAGATTATATGGTATTGAGTTCACACCAATGGCAGAGATTAAGGATTGCGATGCAGTCATTTTAGCAGTTGCACATGAATCTTATAAGACACTTACCATGAAGGATATGAATGCGTTATATGCAGACAATGGTAAGACAAAAGTGTTAACAGACTTAAAGGGTATCCTGGATAAAAAAGAATATCAGGATGCCGGCTATATTTATTGGAGATTATAAATGCAGAAAAGTATTAGATGGGATAAGATAAATCTTTTGGTTTATCTTATTTTCACACTTTTTTTTGGCACATTGTTTGTTATAGGAACGCCTATGTATTTGGGAGATTCCTTTCAGCATCTCAATCAGTTTGTTACCAGAGAGCCTGTTTATGCGCTATTGGTACAGATTTTGAGAGCTTTTTCACCGGAGCATTACTATGAGTTGATTGTTCTGGTGCAGTGCATACTGGCAATTGTTGCCAATAGTGTGTTTTTGATATTTTTACGAAAAGAGTTTGGGTTAAATAACCGGTTGGTGGTATTGGCCGGTTTCATATTACTGTCGCCTCATATCATGACACCACTTGCATCAGTAACCCATATGGTGTTGACCAATTCCCTCCTTTCGGAAGGAATTACCTACTCTCTGTATCTGTTTGTCATGAAATACTTACTTTTGATGATTAACAGGCGTGAGATAATAGGGAAAAACAGTATGGCAATGTTAGTCTGGGCATTTTTTGTATCATTGGTGCGAGGACAGTTTATGGTCTTACTGTTAGTCTGGTTCCTGGTTGCAGCACTTTTTGTATTTTTACAGAAAAAATACAGAAAGCTTCTTCTGTTGGTTGCGATGCTTGCTGTTTCTTTTGTGGGACGAGGATTGCTTGTAAAGACCTATAATTATTGCGAACAGGGACTTTTTGTCAATACAGCGTCAGGTACTGCCATGGCAGCTGCCAATGTCCTTTATGTCAGCGATAGAGAGGATGGAGATAACATCGAGGATGCTAAACTGCAGGAAATATTTTATCAGATGTATGATGCAGCCTATGCAGATGGAAAAACGTATCAGTTTGCGCCCAAAGGACTCTTAGCGCAGGCAGACCATTTTGAAACCTGTCATGATGATTTGAATTTTGATTATTTTAGTGTTTATGCAAGAGTCTATATAGAAGAAAAAACAGGTATTACGGCAGAAAACTTTCAGGAGCTTATGGTAGAGCAGGATAAGGTAGCTTCCATGCTGATAAAGGAGCTTCTGCCACAGTGTTTTGGCAGATATGTGAAAAATTATATTGGGGCAGTGCTTGTGGGACTGATTAGATGTGTTGCTTTTGTGCACCCGCTCTTTAACATCTACGCACTTTGTATCTACATTGTGGCATTTGCTTTGATGCTTTTTGTCTGGAAAAAGGATAGAAATTCTCAGGCGGCACTCTTTATGCTGGTCGTATTCTTATTAATAGCAGGAAATACAACAGGTACTGCTTTTATGATTCAGTGCATATCCAGATATATGCTCTACAATTTACCAATGTTCTATCTGGCAGGACTTATGCTTTTAAAAGAAGGTTGGCAAATGAGAAAAAAAGCAGTAAGATAGACAAAGAAAAAGCAAGAGTGAAAGGTAAGGTTTTATCATGGGATATAAAAATTTGAAATTTCCGGAAGGAAGTGTATTTTTAGTAACAGGTGGAGCAGGCTTCATCGGTTCTAATCTTTGTGAAGCATTGACAGATATGGGCTATGAGGTAAGATGTCTGGATGACTTATCTACAGGTCGTGAGGAAAATGTAAAGCTGTTACAGGACAGACCAAATTATACTTTTATCAAGGGTGATATCAAGGATTTGAATACTTGTATGAAAGCATGTAAGGGTGTTGATTACGTGATGAATCAGGCTGCCTGGGGTTCCGTACCAAGAA
>CAMBAN010000056.1 GCA_945864145.1 uncultured Lachnospiraceae bacterium
TAGAGCAGAGGACTGAAAATCCTCGTGTCACTGGTTCGATTCCGGTTCTGGGCACGATTGAGAAACACGGTTGTTCCGTGTTTTTTTTGTGTGAATTTCTAAAAAAGTATGGTAAAATGAGCGCAAGAGAGCGTTTAAAGATTTAAGTAAAGGGATAAGGAATGAGTAAAAAAACAAAGATAATAGCAGCGTGCACAGGGGGATGTGTTGTTCTGCTCTTATTAATATATGGAATAGGTATTATTTATTTTTCAAATCATTTATTTTTTCGTACGACAGTAAACGGAATTAATTGTTCTATGTTGTCTGTTGATGAGACGATTGCATACTTGGATGAGAAAGTCGCGGAATATACGTTGTACATAACTGGTAGAAATAATTTCTCAGAGGAGATAAAAAGCCAGGATGTAGGGCTACAGATAGTTTGGGATAATGAAATAGAAAATGTAGTTGAGAGGCAAAATTCTTATGAATGGCCGTTACATTTATTAAGAGAAACAAAATATGAATATGTTTATACCATTGTATTAGATGAAGAAATGCTTACTGCTAAAATCAAATCTTGGGAAGAAATACAAGATAAAAAGCGAAGGATGCCAAAAAATGCTAAAATCGGTGCATATAGTGAAATAGAAAAGCAATATATATTAGAACCAGCAGAGCAAGGAAGCTATTTGATAGAAAAGAATGTATATCAAGTAGTCAAAGAGGCAATCCTATGCTTAAAATCAGAGCTTGATTTGGAGGAAGAGCAGTGTTATTTAAAACCTCGTATTGGTGATGAGGATGAAAAACTAATAAAAACTTTGAATGAAATGAATCGATATGTATCTACGGAAATTACGTATGGATTTGGAGAGAATGTAGAGATTTTGAATGGAGACATCATTCATACATGGATTTCCAGAGATAATTATGTTGTCAAAATTGATGAAGAGGCAGTTACAAACTATGTGAAAGAACTTTCCCGTAAATATGATACTGCCTATAGAAGACATGATTTTGTAACAGTAAATGGAGAGACTATTACGATTAATCAGGGGCATTATGGCTGGTGGATGAATAGAACGGCAGAGGCAAGTGAGCTATTAGAACAAATAAAAGCAGGGAATAAATCTGTAAGAAAAGCAGTATATTTTCAAGAAGCAGCTTCTTTTGATGCGCCGGATTATGGAAATAGTTATGTAGAAATCGATTTAGCAAAACAGCATCTGTATCTTTGGATAGATGGAAAAGTTGTATTGGAAAGTGATTTTGTCAGCGGAAATCTTGCAAATGGAAATGCCACACCGGAAGGAATTTATCCGATTACTTATAAGGAGCGAAATGTGACGCTTCGTGGTACGGGGTATGCAAGTCCTGTATCTTATTGGATGCCTTTTAATGGCGGGATTGGTATGCATGATGCCTCTTGGCGTAAGAGCTTTGGAGGAGATATTTATAAAACAAATGGCTCTCATGGTTGTATTAATCTTCCACTGGAGATAGCACAGCAAATTTACGAACAGGTATATACGGGAATGGCAGTTATATGTTACTATAGTAATTGTGACTAGAATAGCTGATGTAGGCACTTTGAAGAAATTGTTTGTTAGAATAAAAAGAAGGAAGTAAATGATGAAAAGAGTTTTATGGGATAATGCAAGTGATATTTTGCAGTCTCGGAATTTTATCAGAACAAAAGAACATATTCAACATGGTAATATGACTGTACATGAGCATTGTATTAATGTGGCATTGACAAGTTTAAAACTTAAAAATTTTTTTCACATTTCATGCAACGAAAAGGATTTGATTCGTGGTGCTTTGCTACATGACTACTTTTTATATGACTGGCATGAAAAGGATGAGAAAGAACCACATAGATTACATGGTTTTTATCATCCGGGAACAGCACTAAGAAATGCAAGGAGAGAATATGTTTTAACAAAACGTCAGGAAGACATTATAAAAAAACATATGTGGCCACTGACTGTGGTTCCACCGGCTTGTAGGGAGGCTTGGATTGTATCAGCCGCAGATAAATACTGTTCACTTATGGAGACATGTCATCTTCATAAAGGAAAGCTCGCGAAGGTAAAAGTTGTATCTTCTGTAAAATAAGTGGAGTCACGAAAAAGCAGTGACTTGGGGATTAGTATGGGTATATTTGGGTTACGTCAAGGACGTAAATAGAAAGGAATTTTATTGAAAATGAGAAAAACAAAAATAGTATGTACAATCGGACCAGCTTCGGAAAGTGAGGAAATGCTTACCGCATTAATGAAAGCCGGAATGAATGTATGCCGTTTCAATTTTTCACATGGTGATTATGAGGAACATAAGGCAAAATACTTAAGAGCTGTTAGAGTTGCAAGGGAATTAGGATTACCGGTTGCAACCATGATGGATACCAAGGGACCTGAGATTAGATTACGTGATTTTGCAGAAGGAAAAGTGTACTTAGAGAAAGATCAGACTTTTGCACTGACAACAGAAGAAATTATGGGTACGAAAGAGCGTGCATCCATTACCTATAAGAATTTAAAAAATGATGTAAAGGTAGGCTCTCATATATTAATCGATGATGGATTAATTGGCTTGGAAGTTCAGGAGATTACAGAAACAGATATTATTTGTAAAGTTTTAAATGGTGGAAAAATATCTAACCATAAAGGAATCAACGTTCCTGGGGCAGTGCTTTCTATGCCTTACATTAGTGATGTAGATAAAGCAGATATTTTGTTTGGTATTGAGATGGGATATGACTATTTAGCAGCTTCTTTTGCTCGTTCCAAAGAGGATATCTTAGCGGTTAGAGAGTTGATTAAGGCACATAATAGTCACATGAAGATTATTGCTAAGATTGAGAATATGCAGGGTATTGATAATCTGGACGAAATCCTGGAGGTTTCTGATGGTATTATGGTTGCTCGTGGAGACATGGGTGTAGAAGTACCTATGGAAGAAGTTCCTGTTTTACAGAAAAAGATGATTAAAAAGGCCGTAAAGAGTGGTAAAATTGTTATTACAGCTACACAGATGTTAGAATCGATGATTAACAATCCACGACCTACCAGAGCTGAGGCAACTGACGTTGCAAATGCGATTTATGATGGTACATCAGCAATTATGCTAAGTGGTGAGACTGCATCCGGTTCTTATCCGTTAGCAGCGGTAGAAACAATGGCTCGTATTGCAGAAAGAACGGAACAGGATATCGACTACAATTCAAGACTGTGTAAAAGAAGTGTAGAAAAGAAAGAGGATATCACAACGGCAATTTCACATGCATGTTGTACAACTGCGATGAACTTAAATGCTGAGGCAATTATTACAGTTACCATGTCTGGTTTTACTGCAGGTATGATTTCCAGATATCAGCCTAATTGCAAAATTATCGGATGTACGATAGATGATAATGTATATCGCCAGTTAGGTCTTATGTGGGGAGTAAAGCCATTATTAATCGATAAGAAAGAGCATGCAGACGAATTGTTTGAAGCAGCTATGCAGGCAAGCTTAGAAGCTGGTTTAATCAAAAAGGGTGATAAAGTAGTTCTTACAGCAGGCGTACCGCTTGGAACACCAGGTAAGACAAACATGATACGAGTGGAAGAAGTGTAATAACTTATGGGAAAAATATTTTGTATCATTGGAAAGAGTTCAACTGGAAAAGATACGATATATCAGGAATTGCTAAAAGAAAAAAGTATGCATTTACAGCGAATTGTGCCTTATACGACAAGGCCAATTCGCGAAAATGAAATAGATGGAGAGACTTACCATTTTGTCAGTATTGAGGAAATGGAACAATTACAAAAGCAGGACAAGATTATTGAGTGTCGTGCGTATCATACTGTACATGGAATTTGGTACTATTTTACAGCAAAAGACCATCAAATAGAAAAGGAAGACCAGGATTATTTGATGATTGGTACCTTGGAATCATATTTAAAGTTAAAAAAGTATTTTGGCTCTGAGAAAATTGTTCCAATCTATATCGAGTTAGAGGATGGAGAACGATTGACAAGAGCATTACATAGAGAAAAACAACAAGCTCATCCTAAGTATGAGGAAATGTGTAGAAGATTTTTGGCAGATGGTCAGGATTTTACAGAGGAAAAACTACAGCAGGCGGGGATAACAAAGCGTTTCCAAAATAATTGTTTGGAGGATTGTCTGAAGGAAGTCTGTACCTATATTGCCAAAATGCAAAAATAAGGGGTATTCTTATGGACATCAAAATTAATGAAGTACAGCAAAGCACAGCAATAGACCAGACAAAGAATGTACAACAGGCGGAGGGAGACTTTAAGTTTGTTCTGGCAAGCAATGTGGAAGAAGCAGAGCTTGCAGAAAGACTAAATTTGATGATGGAAGAAATCATTATGCAAGGCGATAAACTGATTAAACGCATGGATGTAAAGGATATGAAGCGTTATCGCACCTTGATAAAGGATTTCATGAATGAAATTGTAAATCGTTCTCATAAATTTTCCAGAGAAAATTTTTTGGATAGACGAGGCAGACATCGAGTATATGGCATCATCAGACTTGTGGATGAAAAGCTGGACGAGCTTGCACAGGAACTGGTCAAGGATGAAAAAGACCATATCAGTATATTGGCTAAGGTAGGAGAAATCAGGGGATTATTGTTAGATATTTTTACCTGATTTGATGACTTAAAGGAAAGATTTGGCGAAAAATGGATAGAGATGAAATACAGACTGAAAGTCAGTTAGAAACAGGTGCTGTAACAAATTGGGAATCTGTGATTGGACAAAAGCAGTTGATACAGAACTTAAAAAATTCATTATTACATCAAAAAATTTCTCATGCATATATGCTGCAGGGAGAAAAGCTTTCCGGGAAAAAGATGGTTGCAGATTTGTTTGCAAGAGCTTTGCAATGTGAAAGTGAAACGGAAAGACCTTGTAACAAATGTCGTTCCTGTAAACAGGCAATCGGCAGAAATCATCCGGATATTGTATATATTTCTCATGAAAAACCAAATGTTATTTCTGTAGATAATATTCGTGAACAATTGAATGGTGATATTGCAATCAAACCTTATAGCGGTCCATACAAAATATATATTATGGATGAAGCAGAAAAGATGAACCAACAGGCACAAAATGCACTGTTGAAGACTTTAGAAGAGCCGCCGGAATATGCAGTAATTTTATTACTGGCAAGCAATGTGGAAATGATGCTGCAAACAATTTTAAGCAGATGTGTTGTGATGAATATGAAGGCAGTATCGAATGAAGAAATTAAAAGCTATTTAATGGAAAAGGTACAGGTGCCTGATTATTTGGCAAATGTCTGTGCTTCTTTTGCAAGAGGTAATGTGGGAAGAGCTATCAGTCTTGCTTCTCATGAAGACTTTGATCAAATGAAGAATGATGTTCTTTCCATAGTTAAAAATATAGAGAAAATAGAATTTCATCAGATTTCTTCAGCAGTAAAGGAAATAGAAGAGAAGAAATATGATGTCAATGATTATCTTGATTTGTGTATGATTTGGTATCGCGATTTGTTGTTGATGAAAGCAGGAAATGATACAAAACATATTATTTTTTCAGAGGAAGCATTTGATTTACGCAGACAATCGCAAAAATATTCCTATGAGGGAATTGAGCGCATTATTCATGAAATAGAGCATGCAAGAAGCCGTTATAAATCAAATGTAAATTTTCAATTGACCATGGAAATGCTGTTTTTAGAGATGCAGAATAACAGCAAAAGTGCATAAAAAGTGAGGTATATAGATGATGAAAAAAGTAATTGGAGTGAGATTTCGAACAGCAGGAAAAATTTATTTTTTTGATCCATTAAATTTGGAAGTAAAGCGTGGAGACCACGTTATTGTAGAAACAGCAAGAGGTGTGGAATACGGTACTGTTGTAGGAGAGCCAAAGGAGATAGAGGAAGAAAAGGTGGTTCAGCCTTTGAAACCTGTGCTTCGTATAGCAACGGCAAGAGATGATGAACAGGAGCTTGCAAATAAGCAGAAGGAAAAGGATGCTTTCAAAATCTGTTTGGAAAAAATTAAAAAGCATAAGCTGGAAATGAAGCTGATAGATGCTGAATATACTTTTGATAACAACAAGGTATTATTTTATTTTACAGCAGATGGCAGAATTGACTTTAGAGAGTTGGTTAAGGACTTGGCATCTGTATTTAAAACAAGAATTGAGCTTCGTCAGATTGGTGTGAGAGATGAGACAAAGATTCTTGGTGGTATTGGCGTATGTGGCAGACCTTTATGCTGTCATTCTCATTTATCTGAGTTTGTGCCGGTATCTATTAAGATGGCAAAGGAACAGAATTTATCTTTAAATCCAACGAAAATTTCCGGTGTGTGTGGCAGACTGATGTGTTGCTTAAAACATGAGGAGGAAACTTACGAGTATTTAAATAGAAAGCTTCCAAACGTAGGTGACTATGTTACAACAGATGATGGATTAAAGGGGGAGGTACATAGTGTAAATGTACTTCGTCAGTTGGTAAAGGTTATTGTAGAGGTGGATGATGAAAAGGAAATTCACGAATACAAGGTAGACCAGCTTCGTTTCAAGAGAAAACATCGTAAAGACAAGCAGGAGGATATGTCAGAGGCAGAATTGAAAGAATTACGAGAGCTTGAAAAACTGGAGAAGCAGGAAAAGCAAGAGAGAGGTTCTAAGCTGGATGACAACTAATGAGGATTGTCCATTATTAAAAGAAAAAGAGCGAATTGATGATTTGCAAAGAAACGGATATCGTATTATTCAAAATCCGGAAAAGTTTTGCTTTGGTATGGATGCAGTCTTACTTTCCGGTTTTGCAAAGGTAAAGGAAGGGGATAAGGTGCTGGATTTGGGTACGGGCACAGGCATTATTCCCATTCTTTTAGAAGCAAAGACAAAGGCGGCAGCGCTCACCGGTTTGGAAATCCAACCGGAAAGTGCAGATATGGCGCGAAGAAGTGTCATGCTCAATAAGCTTACCCATAAAATTGAGATTGTGGAAGGTGATATAAAGGAAGCCGCTAAGATTTTTCCTGCGGCTTCCTTTGATGTCGTTACCTGCAATCCGCCGTACATGATAGGTCAGCATGGGATTACCAATCCGGATGCACCTAAGGCGATTGCAAGGCATGAGATTTTATGTACGTTAGAGGATGTTGTTAAAAACGCATCAGCTCTTTTAAAACCTGGTGGACATTTTTTTATGGTTCACAGACCATTTCGCATGGCAGAGATTTTTGTATTGATGTCTCAGTATAAGGTAGAGCCAAAGCGTATGCGGCTAGTTTATCCTTATGTAGATAAAGAACCCAATATGGTGCTGATTGAGGGATGTCGTGGTGGAAAGCCCCGTATGACGGTCGAAAAACCTTTAATTGTCTATAAAGCACCAAATGTATATACTGATGAAATATATGATGTATATGGATACTAGTACACCGATTTCTAAATAACTACACCAAATAACTTGTCTATTTTCCCGATTGCACATGGCAAAAAGCCTCGACGTAGCCCGCTACGCCTACGTTTTTTGCCATGCACACTCGAAAAAATATTCTGCGTTATTGGTCTAGTTATTTACGAAACGATGTACTAGTGTGAAAAGAATTTCTAATTTTGATCATAGGGAGGAAAGAATGGCAGGGAAATTATTTTTATGTGCGACTCCGATTGGAAATCTCGGTGATATGACACCTAGAGTCAGAGAAACATTAGAGTCTGTAGATGTGATTGCGGCAGAGGATACCAGAAATAGTATTAAATTGCTAAATCATTTTGAAATAAAGACACCTATGACAAGTTATCATGAATATAATAAGATAGAAAAGGCAAAATATTTAATTGAACAGATGCAGGAAGGTAAAAATATTGCGTTAATCACAGATGCCGGTACACCGGCTATTTCTGACCCGGGAGAGGTTCTGGTTGCCATGTGCCATGAAGCTGGGATTACTGTGACTTCGCTACCGGGACCGGCAGCATGTATTACGGCGCTTACTTTATCAGGGCTTTCAACCAGAAGATTTTGCTTTGAAGGATTTTTGCCTGCAGATAAGAAAGAAAAGAAGGATATTTTGGAAGACTTAAAAAAGGAATCCAGAACCATAATTTTATATGAAGCACCGCATCATTTGGTGCGTACACTGCAGGAACTGTATGATACTTTAGGAAATCGAAAAATTACGTTATGCAGAGAGCTCACAAAACGTTTCGAGACAATACTGCCAACAACTCTTGAGGAAGCGCTTGCCTTATATGAGGAAGAAGAACCTAGAGGTGAATATGTTTTAGTGTTAGAAGGAAAGAGTCTGGAAGATTTCAAAAAAGAAGAACAACAGGATTGGAATGAGACTTCTATTGAAGAGCATATGCGCATATATGAAAGTAAGGGAATAGACCATAAAGAGGCGATGAAGCTTGTAGCGAAGGATAGAGGGATCAGCAAAAGAGATGTATATCAATATCTTTTAAAAATAGTTGACAAATAGAGATAGTGATAATATACTCCTATTGTTAATCTAAGTATAAGGAAACAATCTAAATAGATATCGGTTGTGGAGAAATTGTGAAAGGATAATGTGCCTGCGTCATGCATAGTATGCTTTATCAGATTGCAGGTTACGGAAAGGCATGGTTATTATGGAAAGAGTATTTGAAATTATTGAAGACCAGTTACATTTAAATGGCATCGAAATTACAGAAGATTCTTCTTTTAAAGACGATTTAGGAGCAGATTCTATTGATTTAGTAGAATTAGTTATGGCTTTTGAGGATGAATTTGGTATTGAAATCGCATATGAAGAATTAGAGAAGAAAGTAAAGACAGTTGGCGATGCAGTTGAGTTTTTAAGAGAACAGGGCGCTGATATTTAGGCTTGAAGAATAGAGAAAAGACCTTTTACCGTGAACAGGTAAAGGGTCTTTTATTTTTTATAATAGAAACCTTGTAGAGCGTGTTTTCTATTATTTGCAAGAAGCAATTCGACATGCATGAAGATCCTTTAAAATACTTAAATAGCGCTCATAACTACTAATTTTTAAGGTTTCTCCGTTGGTTAATAGAATATAATTTCTGTCAAAGTCTGAAATGTAAGAAGCATTGACAAGATAGGATTTATGGATACGAACAAATTTACAAGCCTTTTTTTGTAAGTCCTGCTCTAAATCATCCAGTTTTTCGTAAAAGGTATGTTGGGTCTGGTCAATGGAAAATAAACGAATACGTCTTGCCTCAGAAGCGAAATACAGAATGTCAGAAAATGGTGTCGAAACGTAATGAGGTCTGTGGTAATAATTAAAAATAAGGTCATCGTTGGTACAAAGCTCATAAGCTTTGTATGCTTTTTCCCAAAAATCTTTGCGGTTTGTCTGGTCTGATTTCAGGATAGGCTTTAAAAAAAGCTGTTCATTCCAGGTTAAATTTTCGATATCTCCGACAATCATGGATATCATATCCGGATTGTCCGTTTTGAGTTTCTTTGCTGTCTCTTTATTTTTTCCGTCTTCATTATTGCAGGAATAAATGAATATGTCCGGATGAATCTTTTCCTGCAGCAGTTCATCCCCATGTGTAAAAGAAAGAATAGATACTGAGAGGTGTCGTTTCAGAAAGCACGACCGTATCTCAGAAGAAATGAAAGCGTTATCTGCTTCCTTTTCAAAGCAAATAGCAATTTTAATCATGAAATACAACTCCTAAACTACACAGAAAACTACCCGCGGATACGTAGCTGTGTCCTTACAAGAAATGATTATAGCGAGTAAAAAATGGTGAGTATATAGGAAAAAAGTACCAAAATGCAGATTTTTAAATCGTCTAAAAAAATCAGACAATTACAGCAAATTGGTTGCAGTTTAAAAAAAAATCTTTTATAATGTAACCAGGGGGATTGACTGGATTAGTCATTGATGGGGAGTATAAGTATGTGAGGAGGCAAAATATGCGAATAGTTGAAAAAATGCTATACGGTATTGTTGGCTTACTTGGCATCATGCTTTTACTTATTGTGTTTTGTCATTTTAATCCGTCTATAGCAGAAAGTTTGGGAAATTCCGTACAGGCAAAGGAAGAAACAACAGAAGATACACGAACACCGGAAATTGCAGTTTTTCCGGTTTCAACAGAGAATGGTTTATCTGATGAACTGGAGTCACAGGGGTATGAATCACCGGAAGAGGATGCTTTACAAATTCCTTCTATTGTGGCAGAGAAAAATGGATATACACCGATTTCTGAACAGGGTAAGCAGGTTTCACAGGCAAGGGCAGAGGAATTAAGAAATACCTTATCCGTTGGAAATACAGGGGATGATTTGAGCTATGATGAGCTTTTTTATCCCTACTATTATATGTTAAATGATACAGGAAAGGCATTATACAGACAAATCCATGCAAATACAGATGCATTGGTAGACTCCTTTAAGCCTGTAGAAGATAACATAAACGGAAAAGAATTGAAAAATGCATTTACGGCTGTTTGTAACGACCATCCGGAGCTTTTTTGGCTGAATACCGGTTATTCCTATAAGTATGCACCGAATGGCACGATTGCGGAGATTGATTTAAGTTTTAACTACACAGCGCAGTCCTTGGAGGAAGCTAAGGCAGCTTTTGATAAAGCGGCCAATGAGATTATTTATGGTTCGCGTGGTGTTGGGGATGATTATCAAAAAGAGCTTTATGTGCATAATGCGTTAATTAAAAAGATAAGTTATGACCTTGGTGCACCCATTAATCAGAGTGCGTATAGTGCACTTGTATCCAATCGTACAGTTTGTGCAGGTTATGCAAGGGCTTTTCAGTATATCATGCAACAACTTGGTATTCCCTGTTATTACTGTACCGGTTATGCAGGACAAAATCACGCATGGAATATTATTAAAATAGATGGTGATTTTTATAATGTAGATGTGACCTGGGATGATACGACGCCATTCACCTATGATTATTTTAACTGCTCGGATGCAGATTATGCAAAGGACCATGTGAGAAAGGATTTATCAGTATATCTGCCACCATGCAATGGCTCAAAATATGCAGATTTAGAGGAAAATGAAGCAGATAAGGCGGCAAGAGAGCAGGCAGAATTAGAGGCACAGGAAAAAGCATTAAGAGAAGCAGAAGAAGCTGCAAAGGCAGAAAAGGAAGCAAAGAAGGCAGCAGCAGAGGCTGCTAAGGAAACAGAGGAGGCTTCTGGTGTAGATGAAATAAAGATACAGCTTGTAAGAGGAAATGGTTCTGATGTAACTATTTTAAAGACTGTGGAAGAATACTATCTGGATTGTGCACAGGCAATGATGGCTGATGATGATAACAGTATCAGTTTTACAAACATTGTAGAAAATGAAAAGCTTTGGAACAGCATTAAAAAGGCTTATGAAAAAGGTGATTACAATGCCGGTTATATGGAACGTGTACTTGCTGATAAGCATAAGAGTACCTGTAATGCTACTGTTACAGCAGAAAAGCTGGAGGATGGTACCTATCTGGTACGTCACGTTATGACGATAAAGTAAAAAAGACTTGTCAAAAAGACCGTTAACATTTAGTATAAAAGAAATGTTAGCGGTTTTTTTATGGAAAGGCAAGGTTATAGACAGATGTTTCAGATTATTGATGGAAAAAAGATCTCACAGGAAATCAAAGAGGAATTAAAGGAAAAAGTAGCAAAAGACAAGGCAGAAGGTAAGGAGATTTCTCTTGCGGTTATTCAGGTAGGAAATGACCCGGCGTCTTCCGTTTATGTCAGAAATAAGAAAAATGCGTGTGCTTATATAGGAATCAATTCACTGTCTTATGAGCTTGCAGAGGATACAACAGAGGAAGAATTGCTTTCCTTAATCTGTAAATTAAATGAAGACAACAAAGTAAATGGTATTTTGGTACAGCTTCCATTACCAAAGCATATTAATGAAGAAAAGGTAATTCAGACAATTGACCCGAAAAAGGATGTAGATGGCTTTCATGTACAGAATGTAGGAGCTTTATGTGTAGGATCAGAGGGATATGTTTCCTGTACACCACTTGGCATTATTACTCTTTTAAAACGCTCTGGCATTGAGATTTCAGGAAAAAACTGTGTGGTTATCGGAAGAAGTAATATTGTAGGAAAGCCTATGGCATTATTACTGCTTCGTGAAAATGGTACGGTAACTGTATGTCATTCTAAAACAGAGGATATTAAGGAAATCACAAAGCAGGCTGATATTTTAGTAGTAGCGATTGGAAAACCGAAATTTGTAGATGAAACCTTTGTAAAAGAAGGTGCAGTTGTAGTGGATGTCGGTATTCATAGAAATGCAGAGAATAAATTATGCGGAGACGTGGATTTTGAAAGAGTAGCTCCACATACAAGCGCGATTACGCCTGTTCCCGGCGGTGTAGGCCCTATGACCATTGCCATGCTTATGAATAACTGTGTACAGTCGGCAGAAAGAAGTGTATAGATATGACACTACATAATAGAAGTCATAATCAGGAAACAGACGTAAATCAGACCTCTTATTTGATTACAGCAGAGGGTAGTGAAAAAGAGATTGTGAGTACAATTATCAAGGAACATAGACTGGATATTTATGTACAGGAGCAGCTTGTTTTTCAGGTAGTGTGTACACCGACAGATTTGGCAGAGCTGGTAGTAGGCAGACTGGTAAGTAAGGGTATTGTAAAGGCTGCAGAGGAGATAGCACTTTTGGACATTTGTGAGCACGGAAATAGGGCTAAGGTCTATCTAAAAGATGATATAAAGTTTGTAAAGAGTTTGCAGCGAGAACCTACCTGCTGTACTGACAATAAACAGTTTTTACAAAGAGAAAATGTGGAAAAAGAGACTACATTACTACCTGCTTTGTGGAAAAAGGAATGGATATTTGCTTTGACAAAGGTGTTTGCCGAAGGTTCCATGCTTCATAAAAAAACAAAGGGTACTCATTGCTGTTATCTTGCAGTAGAAGATAAGGTTTTATATGCTGCAGAAGACATTGGTCGTCACAATGCCTTAGATAAAGCAATTGGCTATGCCGTACTGCAAAATCTGCCAAGAGAAAAGTGTATTCTTTTTACCACAGGTCGTGTTCCCACCGATATGATAACAAAGGTAATAACGGCACGAATACCCACGTTGGTTTCCAAAGCTGTGCCAACAGATGAAGCAGTCCATATGGCAAAAACCTATCAGATGAATCTGATTTGCAAGGCATGGCCGGACAGCTTTGAAGTATTTAACAGTTCAGATTTTTCTTGACTTTTTTAGGTATTATGGTAAACTAAACACGTTATGAATTAGGAACAGATGCAAGACACTAAACATCGCTTTATCCCATGTCTGATGGATTAGCAGTTTGGTGTTTTTTTATGCAATGATCATCTGTTCAGAAGGGTAAGGTGAAGTTTAAAATGGTTACAAAGATGTGTGCAGTTATCATCTTTTTGGTGATGTTTGCACTGATTATCACAGACAAATTTGAGAGACATCTAGTCACTCTTGGCTGTGGTGCTGCAACATTAATTGTTGTTTTTGGATTTTGTATGCACAGCATGGATGCAGTTGTAGAAACGCTGAACGTACATAATATTTTTACATTGGGATTCTGGTATGAAGCCGGTTCTGCCTCAGAAAGTACAGGCGGTATTAACTGGGCAACCATTATCTTTATCGTGGGCATGATGGTTATGGTAGAGGGTATGGCAAAGGCAGGCTTTTTCAGATGGCTTTGCATGGCAATTGCAAAGCTTGTACATTATCGTACCATTCCTATTTTTGTTACTTTCATGATTATGTCATCTGTGCTTGCAATGTTTATTGATAGTATTACAGTTATTCTGTTTTTGGCAGCAGTTACGGTAGAGCTTGCCAGACTGTTAAAGTTTAATCCGGTTCCGATGGTGCTGGCAGAGGTATTTTGTGCAAACCTTGGTGGCTCTGCAACTATGTGTGGAGACCCACCAAATATCATTATCGGTACTTCTTTAGGATATTCCTTTGCTGATTTCATTACGAATACCGGCGTGATTGCAGGGATTTCTTTAGTAATTGTAGTTGTTTTCTTCTATTTCTGCTATCGTAAGCAATTAATACAGAGCGAAGGCAGTGCAGATGAGAAAAGAGAATATCCGTCTCCGGCCAGTGCCATTACCAATAAGAAAGATTTTGCTGTCAGTACAGTAATCTTTTTAGTAGCAGTTGTGATGCTTGTGACACATGCACAGACTGGTTTGACAGTAGCATTTATTGGTCTTTTTATTGCTATTGTGACACTTTTGTTCTCTTGGAAGGATGCTGGAAAGATATTAAAGGGAGTCGATTATAAGACTGCGTTATTCTTTGTAGGATTATTTGTTGTAGTTGGTGGATTGGAACAAACAGGAATTCTTGTTACCATTGCATCGTTTATTGAAAAAATCAGCGGTGGTAATTTAAAATTGATGGTTGCAATTATTATTTGGGTATCTGCCGTTGCCAGTGCATTTATTGATAATATTCCATTTGCAGCAACGATGATTCCAGTTATCAAGAGTCTTGCACAGACAACAGGTGCCGATTTATCTGTACTTGCATGGGCATTATCTATGGGTACGGATATTGGTGGTAGTGCAACACCAATTGGTGCATCAGCAAACGTTGTTGGTACTTCTGTTGCAGCACGTGAAGGTTACCCGATTGGATGGGGTACCTACTGTAAGGCAAATGTACCTGCAACTATTTTGGTATTATTGATTTCTACTATTTTTATCTGGCTTAGATATTGTTAAAAAAAGGGGGTTATAAAATGAGTGAAAAACAGGTGATTATTTCTATTGGTCGTGAATATGGCAGCGGTGGTCATGCAATTGCAGAACAGATTGCGAAAAACAAAAATTTACCATTGTATGACTACAATATGCTACAGTCGATTGCAGATGAGAAAGAGGTAAATGTCAGCTCTTTTGAAAAGTATGATGAAATACCTAAAATCCCATTTGTATCCAGAACTGTCAGAGGATTTAGCAACTCACCAGAGGAAAATCTGGCGCAGATGCAATTTGAGTTTTTGAGAAAAAAGGCTGAAAGTGGAGAGTCCTTTGTTGTAGTCGGCAGATGTTCGGAAATGGTGTTAAAAGAGTTTGATTGCATGATACCTATTTTTGTACTTGGTGATATGGAAGCTAAAATCGAGCGTATTATGCGTGTGCGTGAAGTCTCAAGAGAAAAGGCAATGCAATTGATTAAAACTCATGACAGAATGAGAAAGTCTTACCACAACTATTACTGCACCGGAAAATGGGGCGACTCCAGAAATTACGAGATGTCTATTAACAGCAGTAAAATTGGGTTAGAGGAAACTGTAAAAATCATTGAAGCATATATTGAAAAAAGATAATCCAATCCTGTAATTAAGAAAGAGAGTGCAAAATAATTCTCTGAAAAGAAAAAAATTCTGTGACCATTTTTGTGGTCGCAGGATTTTTTTAGTTGCTTTTTAAACCAATAAAAAGAACAAAAAAATAAGCTAAGGTGATAATGAGACTCATGCAATATTTTTGACATTATGAACATGTGGACGCATGACCATATATTTGCAAATTGTAATAAATTTATAAATATGATAATATGATTTACATAATATATATGATAATATACAAAAATAATTATTTGATTATGGATATTATTATGCAATTAATCCATAAGTAGGGGTTGGGAATGGTAACTAGAAAAGACATAGCCCAAATGGCTGGTGTATCAGTGTCAGTTGTATCCAGAGCATTAAACAATAGTGGATATGTAAATAAAGATAAGAAAAAAGAAATAATAAGACTTGCTAAGGAGATGGGGTATCAGGCAAATCCAATAGCAATATCCCTAGCAAATAAAAGAACAAAGCAGATAGTATTTTATTGTAAGGAGTTAGAGAACGCATTTAACATAATGGTTTATGAGGGAATGCTGGAGACTGCAAAAAAATATGGATATATGGTCATGATTCAGGCTGACCTGGATTTTGAAAAAATAAAAACCATGATGGTGGACGGATTGATTTTGCCAAATGAGTTTTTGGCACAAATGTATTTAGATCAGGTTGGTAGAAATTATAGTATCCCAACTGTTTGTGCAACATATGGTAATCCAGTTTCATTTTCAAGATGTATTCCTGTTGTAGAAAGTAATGCATGGGAAGCAACCAATTTAGCGATGAATTATTTAAAAAATAATGGACATGAGAAAATTGCTTTATTGATGCCATATGATTATAACGTTCGTGAGGTAAGAGCTTATGCATGGAAAAGTCTTGTTCAATATACCTTTGGAGATAATATAGAAAAATACTATTTAGGTATTAGTAAGGAAGGCTTGGGAAATGATCCACGAGTAATGCATTTTTTACATGAGCAGAGTTCTAATTATAGAATTGATGATAGTTTTTTTGAAAAGGGAGAGTTAGGTGCTCATATTTTCTGTGAAAGAAAGCTGGATGCTACAGCATTGATTACGTTTAATGATGAGATGGCACTTGGATTTATAAAGAGTATAAAAAAATTAGGATATAGTGTACCAAATGACATATCTGTAGTGGGAATAGATGGTATTTTTTCTCGAAGATATACAGATCAGATTTTAACCTCGGTTTCTTTAAACCCGAAAGAGCAGGGCGCTAAGTGCGCAGAAAAAATGATTAAGATTTTGAATGGTGAGAAATACAAATATGTTTCTCATGTACCATTGAAAATAATAGAGGGTGAAACTGTAAAAAAAATGAATTAGTTAACCCATCACTTGTATCAAAAAGCCGGCTTTGATACATGAACTAAATAATATTTGGAGGTTATTATGAAGCAGAGAATGTACAAAAAAATAATAGTATCGTTATTAGCAACATCTATGGTCGTTTCTAGTTTAGTTGGCTGTGGTTCATCTAATGTTTCAAGCTCTACAACAGCAGAGCAGGGTTCAAAAATTGCAACAACCGTTGATAATGATCCAACTTCTATTAAAGCTCATATTGAAGTCGGTGGTTGGCCTTCTGGTGATGATGCATTTAAGGCAGCAATGGAAGGATTCAATAAAGTTTACCCCAATATTGAAGTAGAATTAGTATTCACTGATACTACAGCTCATCATCAGGCCCTTCAGACAGCATTAGCTGCAGGAAGTGGAGCACCTGATGTAGCAATGGTAGAGGGTGCTTACATTGCACAGTATAAGGATAGCAAAGCATTAACAGATTTATATACATTAGGAGCAGATAGCATTAAGAATGATTTTGGTAGCTTTAAGTGGAATCAGGCAATCTCTTCTGATGGATCAAGGCTTGTAGCAATTCCTTGGGATTTAGGTCCTACATTATATTACTACAG
>CAMBAN010000057.1 GCA_945864145.1 uncultured Lachnospiraceae bacterium
GACTTTTATCAGGTTACTCCAAAGGATTTAGAGGGTATTGTAAGTCAGCTTAGAATTATTAAGGGTGTAGAGTGTGCTATTTTTATGTATGAAATAGATACACAACAATACAAAGTAAGCCTTCGTTCCTGCAAATACATAGATGTAAGGAAGGTTGCGCAATTCTTTGGCGGTGGCGGTCATGTACGTGCTGCAGGCTGCACGATGAATGGTTCATTTTATGATGTAGTAAATAATCTCTCTGAAAGAATAGAAGAGCAAATGAAGGAAGAGCAAGTGTGATTAACGGTATCATAAATATTTATAAAGAAGCAGGTTTTACCTCTCATGATGTGGTTGCAAAGCTAAGAGGTATTGTAAAACAGAAAAAAATAGGACACACAGGAACGTTAGACCCGGATGCAGTCGGTGTGCTTCCTGTATGCTTTGGTAATGCGACGAAGCTTTGTGATATGTTGACAGATAAAAGTAAGGAGTATGAAGCGTGCTTACTGTTAGGCGTGGAAACAGATACACAGGACATTTCGGGTACTGTACTTGCTGAACATGAGGTAAAGGTTTCGGAGCAGGAAGTGCTGGAGGCTATAAAAAGCTTTGAGGGTGTATATGAGCAAATTCCACCGATGTATTCAGCATTAAAGGTGAATGGGAAAAAACTCTATGAACTGGCAAGGCAGGGTAAAGAGGTAGAAAGAAAGCCGAGAAAGGTAGAAATTTCTTATACTCGCATTTTATCCTGTGAGTTACCGGAAGTGCGTTTTGTGGTAGGCTGTTCCAAGGGGACTTATATCAGAACCTTGTGTGATGACATAGGAAAAAAGCTTGGTTGTGGTGGAACTATGAAAAGCCTGAAAAGAACGCAGGTGGGAATTTTTAATGTAGAGGACGCTTTGACTCTTTCACAGGTAGAAGAACTTGTGAAGAAAGAGGAACTGGAAAAATACATCATTTCTCCGGATGCAATGTTTCCTCAATATAAAAAGGTCTATATGAAGCCGGAACATCAAAAGGCACTTGCGAATGGAAATAAGCTATATTTAAAACAGGTAAATTTCGAAGAGAAGGTTTCCCTGAAAACAGGGGACAGAATTCGTGTTTATGATGATAAACAGGCATTTACTGCAATTTATGAGTATGATGAGGAAGAACATTGCATGAAGCCTTATAAAATGTTCTTCACAAATTAGGAGTTAGTTATGGAAATTATCAGCAACACAACAGAATTTGAACTTCCTCAGAATACAGTAGTTGCGATTGGAAAATTTGATGGATTTCATAAGGGACATCAGAAATTGATAGATATGGCGTTGGAACAAAAGAAGGACAACCTGGCAGTGGCAGTATATACTTTTGTTCCTTCGCCTGCTGTTTTTTGGGGAAAAGACGATATACAAGAGTTATCAACAATAGAAGAAAAAAGACATATTTTTGAAAACGCAGGGGTTGATTATCTGGTGGAATATCCATTTAATCAGGTAATTGCGGATATGGAACCGGAGGCGTATATCAAAGAAGTCTTAATAGATAAAATGCATGTTAAATGTATTGTGGCAGGAACAGATGTATCTTTTGGGAAAAAAGGTGCCGGAAACTATGAATTACTACAGGCACTTGCTGAAAAATATGACTATCGTGTCATATTAATAGATAAAGTGCAGTACCAGGATAAGGAAATCAGCTCAACACTTGTCAGAGAACAGATAAAAGCCGGAAATATGGAAATAGCAGCGCAATTGCTGGAAACACCTTACTCGGTGACTGGAAAAATCGTGCATGGAAAACAGCTTGGACGAACGATTGGTATGCCGACAGTAAATGTGCTGCCGGAAAAGGAAAAACTGTTACCACCAAATGGCGTCTATTTTTCTTATGTGATTTGGAATGGAAAAAAGTATCCATCAGTAACAAATATAGGGAAAAAACCTACTGTAGATAACAGTGAAGTAATTGGGGTGGAAACCTATATTTATGATTTTGAAGAGGATATTTACGGAGAAACAATCAGCGTGTTTCTTCTAAAATTCAGAAGACCGGAAATGCGGTTTTCCGGGGTAGAAGAGTTAAAAAAACAAATGGAGCAGGATTTACAGGCAGGAAGAAAATTTCATAATATATAGTGTAAGGGTGCAAGTGCATATTACAAAGTAATGGTTTCTTTTGGTATGTTGACATAAGGGAAGTCCGTGTTATAATTAGTTTGTAATATTCGTAATAAATACGTAATATTTAAAATAGTTATAGGGAGTACTTGGGATGATAAGAAGAAAGTACGTAGGCATTTGCTTGCTTGGTCTGCTTATGGCATTTTCCAACAGTCAGGTAAACTATGCAAAAACAACAGGACAGGCAACACAGAAAACACAGGCGGAAGAACAGACACAAGATACAGGAGCTTGTGCAGGTGTGAGTGCCTTATTGGAAAACATTAACTTTGAAAAGGAAAATGTAACGACTATTACAGATGAGAAAACCGCAAAGGCAGATACAACAGAGGAAACAACTTACTGGGGATATACGAATCTTGGTATTGCACATGTAGATAATAACTTAAACATCAGAGAACAACCGTCAGAAAACGGAAAAATCATAGGAAAGCTGACAAAAAATGCGGCATGTGAGATTTTGTCCGTAGAAAATGGATGGGCACATATCACTTCCGGCAAGGTAGAAGGCTACTGTAGCACAGATTATCTTTACATGGGAGAGGAAGCCATAGCAAAGGCAAAAGAGGTTGTATCTTTGATTGCGATTGTTAATACAGAAACCTTGAAGGTCAGAGAACTGCCAAATACAGACTGTGCAGTAATCACTTTAATTCCAAGAAATGAGGAATTAGAGGTAGAAGAGGTCATGGAAAACGGTTGGGTTAAATTTATGCTTGATGATGAAGAGGCTTACGTTTCCGGTGAGTACATTGATGTAGAGGAAAGACTGGAAAAAGCAGTTACCTTGCAGGAACTTACTTATGGACAAGGTATTTCTGATACCAGAGTATCTTTAGTACAGTATGCAAAGCAGTTTGTTGGAAATCCTTATGTATGGGGAGGAACCAGTCTGACAAATGGTGCAGATTGTTCCGGCTTTACTTTAAGCATTTTCAAAAAATATGGAATTACATTACCTCATCATGCAGCTTCACAGGCACAGATGGGTACAAAGGTCTCTCTTTCAGAGGCACAGCCGGGTGATTTGGTATTTTATGCGAAAAACGGCAGTATTAATCATGTTGGTATTTATATTGGAAATGGACAGATTGTGCATGCATCATCACCAAAGACAGGTATTAAGATTTCAAATGTAAATTACCGTACACCTGCAGTGATTAAGAGATATCTGTAGAATACAATATATTTCTTCTTCACTTCGGACAATTCATAAAAATAATAGGAATAGGTTTTATACCAATACAAAGCGTGCTCTTTTAGGGCACGTTTTTTGATATTTAAAACATCTGACATTTTCATACTTTTTCGAACTTATATGCATTTACATTATAAGGGGAATTTGATATTTTGTAAGTATTCAGGATAGGTATTGTTACAAATAAATATAAATTCGGGGGATTAATGACAATGAGAGAAGAAAGATTTAGTGTGCCATTGAACTTAAAACAGGTTCGGATAACGGATGAATTCTGGCACAGGGAGCAGGAACTTGTACGTACGGAAGTGATACCATATCAGTGGGAAGCATTGAATGACCATATTCCGGATGCGGCGCCAAGTTTCTGTATGCATAACTTTAAGGCAGCTGGTAAAATGATGAAAGAAAAAAAGAAAAAAGGGAATGCATATGTGGAACCTACCTATACATTTCGTGGCTTTGAAGCTTTACCGGAGGATGCAGAGCATCCGGAAGAGGATAGATTTTATGGTTTCGTATTTCAGGACACAGATTTTTCCAAGTGGATTGAGGCAGTTGCCTACTCCTTGACACAGCATCCGGATGAAGCCCTTGAGAAAATCGCTGATGAAGCAATTGATGTGGTATGCGCAGCACAACTTGAGAATGGATATCTGGATACATACTATATCATTAATGGAATGGATAAGGCGTTTACAAATCTGCGGGATCATCATGAATTGTATTGCCTTGGACATTTGGTTGAGGGAGCAGTTGCTTATTATGAGGCAACCGGTAAAGATAAGTTGCTGAAAGCTGCCTGTCGTTTTGCAGATTATGTGGATTCTTATTTTGGACCAAAGGAAGGACAGTGTAAGGGCTATCCTGGTCATGAAATTGCTGAGATGGCATTGGTCAGACTTTATCAAGTGACTGGTAAAGAAAAGTATTTGAAATTAAGTCAGTTTTTTCTGCAACAGAGAGGGACTCAGCCGTATTATTTTGATACGGAAGAGGAAGTAAGAGCCTCTTATGCGGGTGGAAAAGTGATTCCTAATAAGAATCCGATGAGATATGCGTATCATCAGGCTCATAAGACAGTATATGCACAGGATGAAGCAGTAGGACATGCAGTAAGAGCAGTATATTTATATTCCGGAATGGCTGATGTTGCCAGACTGACGAAGGATGAAAAGATGCTGGAGGCATGCGAACGGTTGTGGGATAGTATTACTAAGGAAAAACTGTATATTACCGGAGGTATTGGTGGAACCCATTTAGGAGAAGCATTTTCTTTTCCATTTGATTTGCCCAATGATACAGCATATTCAGAGACTTGTGCAGCTATTGGACTTGCCTTTTTTGCAAGAAGAATGCTGGAGATAAAACCAGATAGAAAATATGCGGATGTTATGGAATTGGCTTTGTATAATACAGTATTAAGCGGCATGGCACTGGATGGTAAGAGCTTCTTCTATGTAAATCCGTTAGAAGTAGTACCGGAAGCGTGTCACAAAGATGAAAGAAAATTTCATGTGAAGCCAGTGAGACAGAAGTGGTTTGGATGTGCCTGCTGCCCGCCTAATATTGCAAGAATCGTAAGTTCTGTGCCAAGCTATGCATATACAGAGAATGATGATACACTTTGGGTTCATCTATATATGGGAAGCAAGCTGACCAAAAAGGTAGGTAATAAGGAGCTACAGCTTACTGTAACTACCAGAATGCCTTGGGAAGGAAGTGCACTCTTGGAAGTCACTACGGAGGAAAATACAGGTATAGAAGCGACAATCTCTCTTAGAATACCGGGTTGGACTGAAGAAGAGAAAAGCAGTATTTTGGTAAAACATCAAGGAAACAAAAAAAATATGACGCGAGTGTCGGAAGATGGATACGTGTATTTATCCGGTGTATGGGAGTCAGGTGACACCATAGAAGTTACGTTCCCGATGGAGGTTCAGATGGTGTCTGCAGATACCAGAGTTCGGGAGAATGTTGGCAAAGTAGCATTTATGAGGGGACCTGTTACCTACTGTATGGAGGAAATTGACAATGGAAAAGATTTGCACCTTTGCCGGGTCGATGTGGATTCGATAGAAAAGGTGAGAATAGAAAAAAATACAGAGCTTGGGTTACCATTGATGTTTCTGAAAGTACCTGGTAAACGTGATAAGAAAGTAGAAGGTGAAGGGTTATATACGAAATATAAGCAAAGCGAACTGATTCCTACGGAATTGACATTTGTTCCTTATTTTGTCTGGAACAATCGTGGTGAAGGAGAAATGTCTGTGTGGGTTAGAGTATAGTACCACCACATGGTGTGTATGCATATCAGTTCGTAACCAGATAATAAAAGAGCGTGTGCTGCTCTATTTATGGAACAGCATACGCTTTGAAAAAGCATTTCGATATTCACTAGGGGTAAGACCAGTGAAACTTTTATAAGCTCTGGAAAAGTTATGATTATCAGAAAAGCCAAGCTCTTTGGCAATATCGGAAATTGGCTTGTTGGTATCTGTAAGCATGAAATTGGCAGAGTCCATTTTCCTGCTAAGAATAAACTGTTTCAGTGGTACACCGGTAATATCAGCAAATAAATGAGATAGATATTTTTCGTTATAACCAAAATGTGCAGCAATCTCTGAAATTTTGATATTGCGATGGAGATTTAGTTGAATATAGTCAATGATATCCGAGTATATCTGCTTCTGATTTGATGTTTTTGTATTAACAGGCGCATTTAGGTAAAGTTGTCCATATAATTCAGTTATAACACTTGTGGTCATAGCATTGAGTGCGAGTGTAGGATAATGATTCTTTACTTCGTCCTGTAGCTGTTTCATTAAAACTACCATTTTCTCAAGCTTTGGAATATTACCTTGTTGAGGTAAAGTAAAAACTTCAGAGGTAGATTCTGTTAGTGGCGGTGTTGCAAAGTGGAGCCAGTAGAAAGAAGAATAGGCAGATTTAAATCCTTGTCTCCAGGAATTGCAGGGGGGTAAAAGTAAATATTCCCCACTATTCACTGTGAAATTTTCTTGATTGTAGCTAAGGTACAAAGTACCTTCAGTCATAACAAACAATTCATATTCAGCCAGATAGAAGTGTTCATGCTTCCAATCGGCAGTAGGTGCCTTAAATTTTCCAGTAAAAACATAATCAAACATTTGGTTTGATGGAAGGGTAAGTATTCGCATAAGAATAGAAAAGTCCTTTCCGTGTATTTTGTGTACCCTAAAAAGGGAAAATGACACTTGTGTTATCTGCATAACAGTTCTTTTTTTAGAGCACATGATATATCTATAGGATAAAAACATAGGCATATTATACAATAAAGGAAGGATAAAGTAAAATGAAATATACAAAAGTATCAATGAGTTTGAATAAGTGTAAAAAAGAAAGAAGATATAGGTGTTAAAAAGAAAGAACTGACAAAAGAACACCAATTCAAGAAAAGTGATATTTACGATATGGAGAAAAGGTTGTATGTTTGGGTTATGTAAAGTTGTATAACATTTTAACGGGAAGATAATAAAAGTTTGACAAATTTATATACATTATTTTGTACAAGACGCCGCGGCTTTTGTAATATATGAAAACAAAAAGGGTTACACAATCTAATTTCAGTAAGCATGAAAGAGAGGAAATCAATATGAAAAAGAAGGTATTGGCAACATTGTTATCAGCAATAATGGTGATGTCTATGCTTAGCGGTTGCGGGAACAGTCAGCAGGCTAGTCAGACAGATGGTACAGCAAAGGCAGAAAGTACTTTTGGGACATCAAAAGCAGAAAATCAGGGAGAGAAAGTATGCCGGCAGCGTATGCATTATCCAGAAAAAATTTTAAAGCACGTAACAAAGTAATGTTATATTTTGTATTTACAATGTTCTTTTCAGGCGGATTGGTGCCGTTGTATATGACGGTCAGCTCTTTGAATCTGATTTCTACAAAGACAATATTAATCATTTTTGTTGCGGTAAATACCTACAACCTGATTATTGCTCGAACTTTTATTCAAAATTCTATTCCAGAGGATTTGTATGAAGCAGCAGTTTTGGATGGTTGTTCTCATATGACCTATTTCATGAAAGTTGTTTTGCCATTATCCAAAGCGGTAAATTCTGTGTTAATATTGTATTATGCGGTATTTCATTGGAATGATTATTTCAATGCATTGATATTTAACAGTAAGGCAGAAAATGCACCGCTTCAGATTGTGTTAAGAGAAATTCTGCTGTTGAATCAGGCATTTGCAAGCGGTAATGGTGGTGTTCAGGGAGGATATGGACAATCATCAGCTGATCAGGTTAAATATGCGGTAATCATTGTATCGACTATTCCTATCTTATGTGTATATCCTTTTATTCAAAAGTATTTTGAGAAGGGTGTTATGATAGGTGCGGTAAAAGGCTGATAAGGAGGTATTTGTATGAAGTTTTTTGAGGAACAAAACGGAAGTCTTGTGTTTCGCGAAAATGGCGAAACAGTTATGGTCACTCCTTGGGGAAAGAATAGTTTAAGAATCAGAGCAACAGTACTTAGCGACATATCGGACGAAAGTGTTGCATTGATAGAACAGGAAACTATACAGACGGATATGCAAATTCATATAGAAGAAATGAGTGCTACGATTCAAAATGGTAACATCAAAGCAGAGCTGATAGTACAACCGTGGGGAAATGCACTACAAATGACATTTTATAATCAGTATGGTGAGGTGCTATTAAGAGAGATTTCCAATGGCGGTGCACTAGCATTAAAGGCACGGCATTTTAAATCAATTCCAGGTGGTGGATTTCGATTGAAAGCCAGTTTTGAAGCAAATCCTGATGAAAAGATATATGGAATGGGGCAGTATCAGCAGGAACTCATGGATTTGAAAGGGTGCAATTTAGAACTTGCACACAGAAATTCACAGGCAAGTATTCCATTTTATGTCTCCAGCCTGGGGTATGGATTTCTTTGGCATAATGCTGCAATTGGAGAAGTTCATTTTGGCAGGAATACAACACAGTGGATTGCGGAAGTGACAAAGCAGCTTGACTACTGGATTACGGCAGGAGATACACCAGCACAAATAGAAGAAGCATATGCTGCGGTAGTAGGTAAGCCCCCTATGATGCCTGAATATGGGCTTGGCTTTTGGCAATGTAAACTTCGTTACTATAATCAGGAGCAGGTACTTTCTATCGCAAGAGAATATAAAAAAAGAAATATTCCTGTCGATGTACTTGTGATTGATTATTATCATTGGCCAAGATGCGGAGATTGGAGGTTTGATGAAGAATATTTTCCAAATCCCAAAGAGATGGTAAAAGAGTTACATGATATGGGGATAGAGACGATGGTGTCAATCTGGCCTCAAGTAGACTGGCGTAGTGAGAATTATGAGGAGATGAAACAACAAGGACTGCTTGTTAAGATTCAGTCTGGAATTGATGTACAGATGACTTTTCATGGAAATAATGTTTTTATGGATGCAACCAACCCTAGAACTCGCAAGTACGTCTGGGATAAATGCAGACAAAATTATGCAGAACTTGGGATTAAGACTTTCTGGCTTGATGAAGCGGAACCTGAGTTTACCAATTATGATTTTGATAATTATCGATATTACATCGGTCCGGTATCAGAGATGGGGAATGTATATCCAAGAGAATATGCAAGATTGTTTTTTGAAGGGCAACAGCAAATGGGGCAAAAAGATATTGTCAATTTGATTCGTTGTGCGTGGGTAGGCAGTCAAAAGTATGGTGCGCTTGTCTGGTCAGGGGATATTATGTCAACCTACGAAGACTTTCGCAAACAGATATGTGCGGGAATTCATATGGGGCTGTGTGGAATTCCATGGTGGACGACAGATATTGGTGGTTTCCATGGAGGCATTACAGAAGATGCAGACTTTAGAGAATTGCTGATCAGATGGTTTCAATTTGGCACGTTCTGCCCGGTTATGCGTATTCACGGATGTAGGCAACCGGGAGAAACAATAGTGAATAAAGCTGGAGAAGAACGCGAGTGGACAGGTGCAGATAATGAGGTATGGAGCTTTGGAGAAGAGGCTTATCCGATACTTGTTAAGTTTATTCAGATTCGCGAAAAGCTTAGGGATTATACAAGAGAATTGATGACAGAAGCGCATGAAAAGGGCACTCCTGTTATGAGAGCACTGTTCTATGAATTCCCACAGGATAAGATTTGCTGGGATATTACAGATTCTTACATGTATGGTGCAGATATTCTGGTAGCTCCGATATGCCATGAACACGAGTTTAAACGTCGTGTGTATTTACCTGCAGGAGCTTCATGGACACAGGCACAGACAGGAAAGGTGTTTGCTGGTGGAGCATGGTATGATGTAGAAGCGCCGATTGACACATTGCCTTTGTTTTTAAGAGAGGGGAAACAAGGATATTTGATAGGAGAAGTATAACTTATGGTTTTTTGTGCTGAATGGCTTAACAATTTAGTATGTTCGTTAGATAAAAATTGTGATAGCGGTCTGTTTGAATCTTGTGCGAAGTTACATTATCAAATGAATGGAATGGATGACATATTGGAACAATATGTTGGTGATTTACCTGCATTTATATCGTTTCTTGAAAAGGAGTGGGGATGGAAGTCGATTATTAGTGGATGAGAACAAAGACTTTTGTGTATGTCCTATTACGGAGAAGGTGCAGGGGGAAGTTTCAGGTATACTTTGTAACTGTTCTGAAAAATTTGCGGAGCAAATGTTTTCAAAGGTGTGTCAAAAAAGGTAGAAGCAAAAGTAAAACGTTCTATTTTGCGTGATGGGAAATCTTGTATATATGAGGTAAGTAACTTAACTTATTTGAGACGACACCGGGAAAAGCTTATTTTAATTTTCTCGGTGTTAAAATATGGTGATTTTCGGGCTGTTAACACCGGGATTTACAAAATGTGAAAAAATTGTTGTTAATTTTCTTGAAATTTAAAGAAAAAAGCACTGATAAACGTTGTAGAAAGCATTCTCAGGGTAGTTTAAAAGAGGGTAACACCGATATAGTTAGATTTGAGCTATTTCGGTGTCAAATTTTCAGAAGAACCTATAAAAGGTGTTCCGGTAGAAAGTAAAAAGTTTTGTATTGAGAAACTTTTATATTAGTGTTGCTTTATGACAGGTGATGTGGTAAAATAACAAAGGTATGGTTTAATACCAAAAGCCGATACTCGGCGTCGGGAAACTCCGACCCCAGCTTAGTATCCGGTGTTTACATTTTTAAGTGTTTTATAGGAGGAAAAAGAAATGATTTCTAAGGAAAAGAAACAAGCTATTATTGCTGAATACGGAAGAAAGCCTGGCGATACAGGTTCTCCAGAAGTACAAATCGCTGTATTAACAGCAAGAATTCAGGAGTTAACTGAGCATTTAAAGGTTAACCAGAAGGACCATCACTCAAGACGTGGTCTTCTTAAAATGGTAGGTCAGAGACGTGGTTTACTTGATTACTTAAAGAAAACTGATCTTGACAGCTACCGTGCTTTAATTGAGAAGCTTGGAATTAGAAAGTAATTCATGGGAGGGCGGATTTATTCCGCCCTTTTTGGTAGAAGAATGGCTCGAGACCGCTGAAAAAGGTATGAAAAATCGTAGTTTTTTCAGTAGTTTCGGCTCCTTCTGCCACAAAAACAAAAAACAGAAAAGGAGTAAATTATGTACAACGGAACTTTTAGTGAAAAAAAAGAAAAGCACTTCAAGACATTTAGTATGGAATTAGGCGGACGTACTCTTTCCGTAGATATTGGAAGAGTTTCTGCACAGGCAAATGGTGCAGCATTTATGCATTATGGTGATACAACAGTATTATCTACTGCAACCGCATCAGACAAGCCAAGAGAGGGCGTAGACTTCTTCCCATTATCAGTAGAATATGAGGAAAAGCTTTATGCAGTAGGGAAAATTCCTGGTGGATTTAATAAGAGAGAGGGAAAGGCAAGTGAGAATGCTATTCTTACAAGCCGTGTTATTGACAGACCAATGCGTCCGTTATTCCCTAAGGATTACAGAAATGATGTTACCTTAAATAATATGGTAATGTCAGTAGACCCTGAGTGTCGTCCTGAGCTTGTTGCAATGCTTGGTTCAGCAATTGCTACAAGTATTTCAGATATCCCATTTGATGGTCCATGTGCAACTACACAGTTAGGTATGATTGATGGAGAGTTCATCGTAAATCCTAATCAGGAACAGTGGAAAAATGGTGATTTACAGTTAACGGTTGCTTCTACAAGCACAAAGGTTATCATGATTGAGGCCGGTGCAAATGAAATTCCGGAAGCAAAGATGATTGAAGCTATTTATAAGTGTCATGAGATTAATCAGACAATCATTGAATTCATTAACAAGATGGTAGCAGAGGTTGGTAAGCCAAAGCATGCTTATGAATCATGTGCAATTCCACAGGAAATGTTCGATGAGATGAAGAAAATTGTTACTCCTGAGGAAATGGAAGTAGCTGTTTTCACAGATGAAAAACAGGTTCGTGAAGAGAACATTAAGAATATTACAGCAAAATTTGAAGAAGCATTTGCTGATAAGGAAGAGTGGTTAGCTGTACTTGGTGAAGCTGTTTACCAGTATCAGAAAAAGACTGTTCGTAAGATGATTTTAAAGGATCAGAAACGTCCGGATGGTCGTCAGCTTACTCAGATCAGACCTTTATTTGCAGAGGTTGATATCGTTCCTAGAGTACATGGTTCTGCTATGTTTACAAGAGGACAGACTCAGATTTGTAACGTGACTACTTTAGCACCTTTATCAGAGGCTCAGAAGGTAGACGGATTAGATGAAAACGAAACAACAAAGAGATATATGCATCATTATAACTTCCCTTCTTATTCTGTAGGTGAAACAAAGCCTTCCAGAGGACCGGGACGTCGTGAAATTGGACATGGTGCATTAGCAGAAAAGGCACTTGTTCCTGTATTACCATCAGAGGAAGAATTCCCATATGCAATCAGAAGTGTATCTGAAACATTCGAGTCAAATGGTTCTACATCAATGGGTTCTACTTGTGCATCTTGTATGTCATTAATGGCAGCAGGTGTACCAATTAAGAGAATGGTAGCAGGTATTTCCTGTGGTCTTGTTACAAGTGAACATTATGAGGAAGATAATGATTTCGTTTTATTAACAGATATTCAGGGTCTTGAAGACTTCTTTGGAGATATGGACTTTAAGGTAACAGGTACAACAGAAGGTATCACAGCTATTCAGATGGATATCAAGATTCATGGTTTAACAAGACCTATCGTAGAAGGTGCTATTCAGAGATGTCATGATGCAAGATTATACATCATGGATAACTGCATGAAGCCAGCTATTGCTGAGCCAAGAAAAGAAGTTGGCAAGTATGCACCAAAGATTATGCAGATTCAGATTGATCCTGAGAAGATTGGTGATGTTGTTGGTCAGAGAGGTAAGACCATTAATGCAATCATCGACCAGACAGGTGTTAAGATTGATATTACTGATGATGGTTTTGTAAGCGTTTGTGGTACAGACCAGGCTATGATGGACAAGGCCATTGAAATGATTAAGATTATCACAACTGAGTTTGAAGAAGGTCAGGTATTCAAGGGTAAGGTAATCAGCATTAAAGAATTTGGCGCATTCTTAGAGTTTGCACCAGGTAAAGAAGGTATGGTTCATATTTCCAAGATTTCTAAGGAAAGAATCAACCATGTAGAGGATGTACTTACTTTAGGTGATGTCGTAACTGTTGTTTGCTTAGGCAAGGACAAGATGGGAAGAATCAGCTTCTCTATGAAGGACGTTGCACAGCAATAAAATAATTTAAAATTAGTAAATCCGGTCGTTATTGAAAAGATAGTGACTGGATTTTTTTTGTGTCATAAATCATATAAAGCAACATATATTAGGATAAGGAAAAGGACAAAGTGTATGGAATTATTTTATAGCTTAGAAGTTGTATGGCATTTGGGATTACAAAAAGATAAAGAGTTGGAAGAAATCAGAATTAGAGTAGAGAAGCCGATTGTGATATCTTATAGAACAAAGACACAGGTTACAGAGATATTTCCAACCCAAAGAGAGGTAATGGAATTCTTTGGCTATTTATGTCAGGACTCTGTATATGCCTATGAGGAAGAACGAAAAAAGGGATATATGACGATGAAAGGAGGTCATCGTGTTGGCTTTACAGGTGAGGTTGTTACAGTAGGAGAAGGAGATTTCTTTGCAAAATACATATGTTATTTAAATATTCGTATAGCACATGAATGGAAAAATATCAGTAAACAGGTATTACCTTATCTGATAGAAGATGAAATACCAAAAAATACTTTGATAGTATCTCCACCGGGATTGGGGAAGACAACCTTATTAAGGGATTTGGTAAGGGTATACGGAAATCGCTTTAATGTAGGAGTCGTTGATGAAAGAGGGGAAATTGCAGGAGCTTTCCAAGGTGCAGAGACATTGGATTGCGGCAAATTTTCAGATGTGATTACAGGTTCTGATAAAAGGAGAGGTATTCAGATATTGGTTAGAACCTTTTCCCCTAAACTGATTGCATTAGATGAAATAGGAAATGCCGAAGATGCAAAGGCAATTTATTATGCATCTGTTTGCGGATGCAGGATACTGGCGACGGCACATGGACAGAAGTGGAGTGATTTGGTATGCAATGAAGAAATTGGACAGCTTGTGGAAGCAAAAAGTTTTGAGCGTTTTTTGTTTTTGCGGCGAAATCAAGAGGGTAAAGTTGTCGCAGACATATGGAATCAGGATGGAGAAGAAAAATGCAGTGGCGTTTTATTGCAGGATGTCTCATAGTAATAGGTTCTCAGGGGCTTGGTATTGCTTATAACAGAAATTTGCAATGCAGTATCTATCATTTGGAACAACAAAAACGTATGCTATTTTATGCAATAGGAGAAATTGGTTATCTGAAAAAGCCTGTTTTGGAATTGCTTGTCGGTATGAAACGAATTGTAAAAGAACCCTATCAAAGCTTTTTAGATGGGGTGACAGTGGGGATGGAACATAATTGCTCTTTAGCGTATGTGTGGCAAAGAGAGCTTGAAAAGAGAATAAAAAGCAACTGTTATCCTAAAGAGGCAATGATGTATTTAGGGATGTTTCCAAATTATTTTATCTATGATGGAAGTCAGACGCAGTTAGAGTCCTTGAAGCTTTTTCTAAAAGAAGTGGAGGAGAAGCAGGAACGTTTAAAGGAAGAAAAACAAAAGCGGGGAAGAGTTATGTACCTATTAAGTTCGTTGATGGGAATCTTTTTGATAATTCTTTTCCTGTAACGAATGTGCTGAGGAGGGTATTTATTTGGAAGTCAATCTTATCTTTAAAATAGCAGCAGTAGGAATCCTGATTACTATTCTTGGACAGGTTTTAAAGCATAGTGGTCGAGAGGAGCATGCATTTTTGATTAGTCTTGCGGGATTGATACTAGTATTATCCTGGATTGTACCGTACATATATGAGCTCTTTGAAACGATAAAAAGCTTATTTGAGTTGTAAAGAGGGTGGTAAAACTGCTAACTGTTTTAGGTTTAGTATTTATAGGCATTGTTTTTGCGCTGCTTTTAAAAAAAGATAAGCCGGAGCTGACGATTTTTCTGATTTTGTTTTTATGCATTTTTATAGCATTGCATATATTAGCTTTGTTTCAAACGATTTTAGAAGAGGTCAGTGTTTTTGGAAGCTATTTGGAGGAGTATGCCGGTTTTTTGAAATTATTGGTAAAAATGATAGGACTTACTTATCTTTCAGAGCTTGCAGCAGGAATTTGTAAGGACTATGGGTATTCTTCTATAGGAAATCAGATTGAAATTCTGGGGAAAATGCTGATTATTGTGATAGGACTACCGATTTTGCGGACAATCATGGAGCTTTTGGAAGGAGTATTGAAATAGACAATGGAAACCATCGAGGAAATGATACCGGGATTAGATAAGATAGATAGATATATTGCCTGTTTTTTACCAGACGAAAAAAATGATACCAGGGAATGGATCAGTTATATTTTGACAGGTGAGACTATCCTAAATCCTGCAGAATTCGTAAAGAAAATAGCAGAATTACTTACAAGCTATGGTCAGGAGTGGAAAAAACTTTTCTTTTCTATCTTGCTTCTGTTTTTGGTATCAGCAATGTTATCCTCTTTTATGGAGGCCTTTAAAAGTGCAGGGAGCGCAAAAGCAGCAAAGCTTCTGTTTCTTCTTTGCGAACTGGTAATTGTAATTCGTGTATGGAAAAGTATAGAAGAAATTGCACAAAGCAGTATGACACAAATGCTGGAATTCATGAAAATTGCAGTTCCCGGATTTATGTCCTGTCTTGCAGTAACTGGTTCTATAACAACTGCTATGATATTTCAAAAACTAATACTTGGTACGATTGCAGTCATAGAAGCGATGGTGGTATCCAGTGTATTCCCATTACTTAAGGTTTATATAGCATTTGCCACTGTGGAAACAGTGACAGGAGAAGGACGCTTTTTAGGTATGATGGAGTTGATAAAAAAGTCAGTGCATTATATTACTAATGGCTGCATTGTACTATTGAGTGCGAGCCAGACATTACAATTATTAATAACACCTATTATCGATAAAACAAATGTCAATCTGGTGCGTAAAACAGCCGCTGCAATTCCGGGGATTGGAGATTTGACAGAGTCAGTATCCAGTATTACATTAGCGTCTATGATAGCGATAAAGAACAGCTTTGGTGTTGTTATACTGCTTGTGCTTGTCATTATGGTAATAGCACCTGTTATAAAAATATTTGGTTTACTTTGGACCTTAAAGCTAAGCAGTGCGGTAGGCATGATTGGAGGGGATAAGGATATGTCACATTGCATCAGTTATATTACAGAAGCAGGTTTTTTGGCACTTCGTATGATAATTATGCTGACAGCACTTTTTTTAATGACCATTGCATTGCTTACAAATGCAACAGGAGGCATCGGATGAGCGCATTAAAGATATTGGTGTGTGGAGTGCTCTGCATTCAGCTTCTGCTGTCCTTACTGGAGGGGAGCAGCTTCCACAAATATGTTAAGCTGTTTGGGTATTTGCTTATTATGTATATGTGTTGTTCCTTTGTGCTTACTGTCATTTCAAAGCTTCCGGAAACAGTAGATTCTGTACTAAAGCAATATGAACAGACCGAAAACAATTTGCTTTGGGGACAGGAGTAAGGAGAGAGGTATGCAGGAGCAGAATAAGGAAGGGCTAGGGAGAGCTTTACAGGAAATATTGCGTGGAGAACGTAAAATCAATAAGGAAAACCTGGTAGTGATTTTGCTGGTTGGTGTCTTACTCTTTGTGATAATGCTGCCAACCCAAAATAGCAGCAGTTCACTGATTAGTTATACAGAAGAGACAGAGGAAAAAGTCGATTTTACAAAGCAGGAAGAGTTAGAAAACCGGTTGACAGAATTCCTTACAGAAATAGAAGGGGTTGGAAGGGTCAGTGTACTGATGCATATGGAAGAAGAGTCCGTTTCTTCTTATGGAAGTAATAGCAGTATAAATAAAATAACGGGAGT
>CAMBAN010000058.1 GCA_945864145.1 uncultured Lachnospiraceae bacterium
ATCGCATAATAAAATCCTGGGATTTGTTGCTAATGCTCTTGCAATTGCAACTCTTTGCTTTTGTCCACCGGATAGTTGTGACGGATATACCTTTTCCTTTTCTTCAAGACTTACCATCTTCAACAGTTCTTTTGCTCTTTTTCGTGCCTCTTTTCTTTTTACCCCTGTAATCTCTAACGGAAAGCAAACGTTATCTATTACATTTTTCTGTTCAAGGAGATTGAAGTTTTGAAAAATCATCCCTATTTCACTACGTTTTTTTCTAAGTTCTCTCTCTGTCAAGCCTGCAAGGTCTGTCCCGTCAATCAGAACCTGCCCTTCTGAGGGCTTTTCTAGGTAATTGATAGAACGCACCAATGTGCTCTTTCCCGCACCTGACATACCGATGATTCCAAAGATATCTCCTTTATCAATGGAAAGATTTACAGCACTTAATGCAGTAACAGTGTGCCCTTTTATTTCAAATCTTTTTGTAAGATTCTTAATCTCAATTTCGTTCATCTTTCCTCCAACCAGGAAAGAGGGGACAACGCCCCTCCCCCTATACTTTATTTTTCATAAAAGATAACTGCACCGTCGTAAGTTTCTTTGATAAATTTTTTAATCTCATCTGATCTAAGAACGGAAACCAATGCTTTGATTTTGTCACTTGTTTCATTACCTTCGTATACGGCAATAATGTTTACATATGTCTTTGCTGCGACAGAATCACTCGCTTCATATGCAATAGAATCCTTTCCTACAGAATATCCTGCTTCCAATGCGTAATTACCATTTAAAACAACATACTCAACTTCATTTACGACTCTTGCTACCTGTGCAGCCTCAAGCTCAACAAATTCGATGTTATGTGGGTTTTCCGTGATATCATTTACCGTAGCAGTGAGTCCGGCATCATCCTTTAATGTAATAATTCCGTTATCCTGAAGAAGTAAAAGTGCTCTGGCTTCATTTGTTGTATCATTTGGAATTGCAATACGATCTCCCTCTGCCACATCAGCAAGACTACTCTTTGTTCCAGGATAGATTCCAAATGGTTCATAGTGAATCTCGCCTGCATCTACAAGATGGGTTCCCTGTTCTTCATTAAAGCTGTTCAAATATGGTACATGCTCTACATAGTTGGCATCAAACTCTCCTGACTCAACAACAAGGTTTGGCTGAACATAATCCTCAAATTCTACAATATCAAGCTCGTATCCATAGTCTTTTAAAATTTCTGCCGCTTTCTTTAAAATTTCTGCATGAGGGACAGGAGATGCTGCTATTTTAATGGTTTCTCCGTTACCAGGTACGATATCTAATGCTGCAGTCTCATTTGTAGTTTCTACTTTGTCAGCTTCTACTTTACCACCTTCTACTACTAATGTATCTTCATAATCTGCACCATAGGTATCAATCAACGTTGCTTCATAATCTGCATGGAAAAATTTCTCTTCGCCAAGACTTTCAATCTCGCTGTTTAACCAGTCAAGTAGGGTTGTATTTCCTTTGGAAACTGCAGGAGCGATTGTGTCCTGACTGCCAAGTGATGGAATACCTACAACATATCCTTCATTTTCAAGTGCGTATGCAATGACCTCTGTATTGTCATTTGCCCATGCAACTCCGGTTCCATTCTCAAAGGATGTTTTTGCAGTTGCATAGGTATCAAACTTCTGAAGTTTAATATCCGGATAATTCTTCTCAAGATATGTTTCTGCAGTAGTTCCTGAAATAACAATTACCTTATCATCTGCGCCAATCTGCTCAAGATTTTCAATTACGTTATCTTCATGGGATACTACGCCAAGCGCTACATTCATGTAAGGAAGTGCGAAATCTACTTTTTCTGCCCGCTCTTGTGTCACTGTAAAGTTAGCAAGAACAATATCAACCTTTCCTGTCTCCAAATACTCAACTCTGCTTGCTGCTTCTGTAGAAACATAATTGATTTCTACTCCCAAATCCTTTCCGATTCTTTCTGCAAAATAAACATCGTAACCCTGATAAGAACCATTCTCATCCACATATCCAAATGGATTTTTGTCTGAAAAGACTCCAATGTTTATTTTTCCACTTTCTTTAATCTCATCTAAAGTTCTATATACTTTATCACTTGCATTTACCTGTTCCTTCTCTTTTTCTGCTCCGCATCCGGTCAGTGAAGCAACGCCTAAGCTCACTGCCAGAATCCCTGTGATTAGTTTTTAAAAATGTTCTTTTTCATAATATTTATCCTCTTTTCTCCTATTTTTAACGTTCATGAGTTTCGTCTGTTTTTCCCGGGAAATAAAAATGCCCGGGATTTTTTCTTCCCAGGCAATGGCATACTGTAATTTGAAATGACAAATTATTCTATCCGGGTGCATGACAAATGAGCCAAACACCCTGCCATATTACTTGCCTGGGAGAATAGCATTCGACACATACACATGTACATATTGCTTGTTGTTTTAACGTTTCTCATATTGTCATGTCTCCTTTCCTTTGATATTTTGTATCATACATCCTTTTTCCTACTATATCAATAGGTTTTCTATATTTTTTTTATATTACAATCCTATAAACATAAAAAAAGCAACCGGAACATCGCTGTTTCGATTGCCATAATAATATTATTGCAACTCTATTAAAAATAAAAGAGGCTGTATATTAGTTTTATACGTAATTTTATTAGTTTTTCATCTGTTTATGTCTCATTTTGTGTTTTTATTGTTGATGTTCAAAAAGACAGCTCTTAATCAAATTTTCCAACATATCATTGCTGGCATTTGCCGATCTAACACTGGCAGCTATCATCTCTTCTTTTGAAATATCAACCGTTCTTGTCTTGCCTGCCCAAGAATAGACATCACTGAATAAATGCTTATGTATAGAACAAAGGTGTTTTAAAGAGAAATCACCAGTAACACCTTGATTGACAAGTTCTGCCTGACGTACTGCGGAATAGTCTCTTTCAGCCTCGTGCAATGTGTCTGAATCTCTTATATCCAACTTATTCTTTAATACATTTGTTCCCGGATAACAGTATTTAGCATCCTGTTCATCATCATAGAAATAATCATACTCTTGATCTTTCAACCTGCTTCTTGGATACTCTGTATTTCTTATTTAATTCTGTAATTGCATCTGCTGCGGAAACCTTCTTAACTAAGACATCTCTTACTCTTTGACGGCATTCTGCATCAAATGGCATACTTTCCAATCGTTACTTCTCCTCCACCACCTGAAAAATATAGAACTTCAAATAATAGCTCTCATCTGCTGCCCATAAAATCGGATGATCCGGGCTTTGGGTTCTGAATTCCACCTGTCGTAAGCGTTTATGAGTTGCTTTTGCAGCCTCCTTTACTGTTTTTGCCAATAACTCCTGAGTCATAAAGTGTGAACAGGAGCACGTAGCAAGATAGCCGCCGTCCTTTACAAGCTTTAGTCCCTTCATATTGATTTCGCGATAACCCTTAATAGCATTTTTCGTTGCCTCTCTTGACTTTGTAAAAGCCGGTGGGTCTAGAATGACCACATCATACTGCTCGCCCTCTGCTGCAAGCTTCGGTAACTCATCTAACACATTGGCGCAGCGAAAATGCACCGTATCTTCCAAATGATTGAGCCTGGCATTTGCTGTTGCCTGTGCTATGGCATATTCGGAAATATCTAATCCTGTGACCTCACTTGCACCGGCAATACCTGCATTGAGTGCAAAAGTGCCCATATGGGTAAAGCAGTCTAATACCCTCTTACCCTTGCAAATTCTCTGCATCGCAAGTCTGTTATATTTCTGGTCCAGGAAAAAGCCGGTCTTTTGTCCATTCACAACATCCACCATATAATGTACGCCGTTTTCTACAATTTCCACATTCGTATCAAACGGCTCTCCAATAAAGCCCTTTACTTTTAATAAACCCTCTTTTTCTCTTTCCTTTGCATCGCTTCTCTCATAAACACCACGGATTTTTATACCGTCTGCAAAAAGCTCATCCTTTAAAAGCTCCACAATCGTTTCCTTAAAACGGTCAATACCAAGTGCTAAAGACTCTACGACCAATACATCTTCATATTTATCTATCACAATCCCCGGTAAAAAGTCTGCCTCACCAAAAATAACACGACAGGAAGAAGTATCTACCGTATCCTTACGATATTGCCATGCAGCCCTGACACGTTGCTGTAAAAAGGCTCTGTCAATCAACTGCTCCTTATTTCTTGTCATCATGCGGACACGAATTTTAGAATTTTGATTGATAAAGCCTCTACCCAGTACATAACCATCAAAATCATGCACTAATACGACATCTCCATTTTTAAAGGTACCCATAATGGTATCTATTTCATTATCAAAAATCCAAAGGCTTCCTGCCTTAAAGCTTCTGCCCTCTCCCTTTTTTAAGGTAACTACTGCTTCACTCATATTGTTTGACCTTTCTTTTCAAAGGCTTCCCAAAATCAGGAAGCCTGAAATGCAATATTCAATAATTTATTTGTTTCACTAAATTGCTGCTTTTGTCTTTCCCCCGTACTCATCAACGTATTCCTGGCACCAAGCACTACAGAAATGACATATTTGTCATCTTTTACTGCTGCCGCTACCAGGCAAAGACCGGATGAACTCGAAGAACCTGTTTTTCCGCCTATGACATATGGATTATAATAGGACTCTGTTTTAATCAGCTCATTCGTTGAATCAAAGGTTCTTTCTGCTGTCAGATTGGTTGCCGCAACAGTTGCCTGCGGCATTGCCACAATCGTTCTGATTGTATCATATTTCATAGCCTCTCTGGCAATCAGAAAAAGACTATAGGCATTACTATAGTGGTTGTCTGCAGGATAACCGGAAGTATTCACAAAGTTTGTATCTACACAGCCAAGCCCCGCTGCTCTCACATTCATCAGCATAACAAAGCTGTCCACATTTCCTGTCACAGCCTCAGCAAGCACATTGCAGGCATGACAGTCAGATTTTATCAACGTACACTCTAAAAGCTCTAATACATTCATCACTTCACCCGCTTTTAAACAAGGAGAAACATGGCTTGCATCACCGGGTACTCCCCGTAATGCAGTTGACGATACCACAATCGGAGTATCCAGTGTAAGAGTTCCTTGAGAAACAGCATCCATAACAAGTAACGCTGTCATCAGCTTTGTTGTACTTGCCGGGGCTAACCTGTCAAAGGCATTCTGGGAATAAATCAGTTCCCCCGTTGTCGCATTACCTACCAAAGCCGCCTTTGCATCAACGCTTGTCAGCTTATATGCTGTCGTACCCTTTACTGTGGACATTGCACTACTATAAATATAATAGGGCGTATTGTCAATAAGCACTTGAAAAAATCCATTCTGTGTCTGTCCTGTTACCTGTAAAGCTACATCTCCCGGAAAGCTTGTCACATAAGTGCTTGCATCCGGCTTTGCGAAAACCTCTGCCCCGTTTCCGGTATAAAGCACTGCCTCAACAGGTATAACAGCTACCTCTGCCGCAAATACCGGTGTTTTTACCAATAAAAGAAGGATTGTAGCCATGACAGTATACAATCCCCATTTTGTTAACCTTTTTTCCCTCATCTTCATATCTTATACCTTCCCTCGTTTTTTACACTAGTCCCCAAACAGAATGCCTAAATAGGCTCTAAAGCATTTCATGACATTCGTGTCAGAAAGTTCCTTCATTGCCTCCTCACAGCTTCTGTAATACCAGCCCTGTTTTCTCTTGTCCTTCTGATTAAACTTCTGCCAAATAACCTCTCCCTCTGCAGCCCACTCCCTTGCCATGGACTCCGCATTGGCTGTTTTATCAGATAATACTATTATTTTAACCTCAAGACTCGCACTCTGTAAATGGTCAATATTCTCTTTTTTTCTAGCCTCCCAGGTTTCTGCCGCAGGTAAGCCAATTCTTTTATTCTCTGTTTCCGAAGCCACATAAAATGCCACTTTAGAACCAAACCGTATTTGAAGCTCTAACAGGGTCGCATAAGTATCCTCCAGCGTATCATGCAATACAGCTGCTGAAAGGATGTCTATATCCCTGGTCAGCTCCATTGCATAATTCATGGTAGTAATTAAGTGGGTAAAATACGGGTTATCCGTTCCCTTTCTGTTTTGCCCGTAGTGCATCTGTGCTGCATAGTCATATGCTTTCCAAAGCATCGGGTCCATTTCCGGAAATGTCGGAAACAGACCTTCCTTTCCCGAGGCGATTAACGCTTCCACTTTCTGCTTTAATACCTCCGGTTTTTCTTTTGGCTGCTTTTCTAAGAATTTACATCTGACTTTTCCATCCTCATCCAACCCATCATAATAAGGACATCCAATTCCGCATACATGCTGATTTTTTTGCTCGTGTAAAATACTATGGACTATTCTGCAATAGAAGTCCCCATTTTCATCCACATAAGGTATGGTAAAAAATTTGACCATGTCTTCATTCGTCAGCATTTGTTAAAAGCTCCTTTGTTATTTTGTCTGCGTAAAGGTAATATTCCATCCGGAAGCAATCCCACCATTTTCTGTTGTATAGCTTCCGTAGCTCTTTTTATAGGTAAAGGTCACACCCTGTTCTTCCTTCATCTCAGCAACAACCTCTTTTAACAGTTCTTCCATTTTGTCACTGTCCGAACCAATACTTGCATTTTTATAAACAGTCGTAACTTCATTTCTATCATACCTTATTGCCCTGTTTAAAATCAAGCACAGTTCTCTTTTTGTTCTTGCAGGTCCTGACAAACTTTTATTTAAGTAATCCATGCGGTAATCAACCAGATATTCCTTCATGGTTTTATTTGCCAGCGAAGCATCTGCCTCTTGTTTACCTTCAAAATGCTGTTTTAATACCAGACCACTGTCCTGCATGATACAGTAATCAATCATGGCATTTCCCTTTAAAAAAGAGTCCAGATATTTCAGATAGGTATTTTCATCCATCGCCTGTACCTCTTTTACGGTAAAAGCTCTCAGCTTTGCATTTTCATAGTAAGAAAAGGTCCCCTTAATCATCGATGCAATAGACACATCATCATAAGCAGTCACTGTAGAAATTGCCTGCGACTGTGTTGCAACAAGTCCATTGCCCGGAATATAGTATTTTCCATTGATATTAACCTGAAACCACCCATTCGAAGTAACACCCAGTACCTCGACCGGTGCATTTGCCTGTATGGTTGTCACCACAGTAGCATTCAAATCCGGATAATTATAAACGCTCGTGCCTTTGACACTGTAAAGCACTGCTTTTGCTTCTGTCACAGTTACATTTTCATCTGCTGCGACTGTTATGGTACTTCCCGGACTACAACCCAAAAGTAACAGACTCAATACCATTACAATGATTTTTTTCCTTATCTTTCCCCTTTTACACATGCTGTCTCCCCTTTTCATACTATTTCCAAATGCCTACTCTGTTTTCCGGTGCCACATACATACCGTCTGTTTCTTTTATGTCATAGGTGTCATAAAATGCATCACAAGAGCTTAATACGGCATTTACTCTTACCTTATTGGGTGAATGAGTATCCACATTTAATAAATACAATTCATAGCTTACTGTAGCATCAGCTGCCCAGATATATGCCATCTGACAGAAAGCACGGTCTAATCTCCTTGCATCATTTCCAATAATTCTTGTAATACAGGTCATAGCGCCTAAATCCGCAATATTTTCAGAAAGTGTCAAAGTACCGTTAACTTTTCCGCCTGCGACACTATAACCGTTATAGTAAGAAACAATTGCCTGGCTAAGCTCCTGATATTTTCTCATTTCCTCTTCTGTCCACCAGATGTTGTGATTTCATGTGCAATGACGAAACCAATGCCACCTAAATTTGCTTCATCTGAATTTCTTTTATCATATAATGGTGCCTGTAAAATACCTGCAGGTAATACGATTTCATTGTTATTTGAATCATAGTAGGCATTCACAGTCTGAGGTGTCATACTCCAATCCGAACGGTCTGCCTCACAGCCTAACTTTTTAAGACTATCATTAATGGATACCTGCATATACACCAGCATATTAGAGAGTAAGCTTCCGCCTTCGGAAATTGGTGTTACCTGCATCATGTCCTTGCTTGCCGGCCACTCATCCGGATAACCGATTTTCACACCCATGGTATTAAGCTTTTCAATTGCATTTTGTTTGGTTTCCTCACTCATCCAATCCTGGTTCTCAATGATTTCCTTATATTCTGTAATGATTTGGGGTATCATTGCCCCAACCTTTTCCTTGCTTTCCTCATCATAATACTTTTCAACATAGATTTCTGCAAAATCCCATGCCAGCATATCCTGTGTCATATTCATCCAGGTATATTCATCATCCTTACTTTGTGTGATGCCATATAACTGATTTTGCAAATTTTCCGCAAGCTTTGCATATGTACTTGTCGAATACTCCGCAGCATCATTTAGCATGACAAAGGTCGAAAAATTCTTCAAGGTCTCTAAGTTTTCTTCCACCAATAAAGAATTGACCTTTTGTGCCTGCCCTACATCTATCACAATATACTTATCCTGTCCATCAATACGCAGTATCTGCAGCATCTCAGGTACATCTATGTTGGTATAAAGCTTCTGCAATTCTTCTTCTGTGTATGGATTATAAGTTAAAGACGGGTCATAATACTGCTCTGCTGTCATACTGGAAGCACAAATATCCCTGAGCAATGCTTCTATTTCCCTGGAAGCCGTTTCTGACTCCTGTTCTGACATGCCAAATTCCTCCAGCATATCTTCCACATAGTCGAAATAGAATGTTACCTGCTCTTTAGAAACTTCACTTTCCAAATATTCCTTTCCAATTAGCGTATCTGCATACATCATATATACAGCATATTCTCCGGAATTTTTCTTGTCCTGGTCAATATAATAACCGCCTACAAGACTGCTAAAGCCAAACTCTCCACTCAAATTTGCCAATGCTTCTACATATTCATCAATGGTAGCTGCATTTCTGATGGTATCTAAATAAGGCTGTAACGGTCCCAGTCCTGTAGCATCCCTATTCTCTTTATTACTGATGCACTCATACAAATCCCTGATTTTCTGCTCTGCACTTCCCTTTTCATACTCTTGCGTACTTTTGCTTAATTCAGAAATGATAGCGCGCATATCTGTATTTACTACCGCATTCAGCTCTCCAAACCAGGTCCATTGTGCATCTGTTGCATCCAAAGTGATTTTATCTAACAAATCTCCATTTACAGCTTCGTAAAAGTCATCCTGATAACGTGTTTCCGTTTTTTTTGTATCTTCCTGTGCCTTTGTCAAATGTACATCACTGCCAATGGAAGCACAGGCAATCGCTGAAACAGTCATAAATAACATTAACATAACAGAAACTATTTTTTTCTTCATTTCTTCTTGATACCTTTCTGTTTTCCTATCCATTTTTCGCATCTCTTTTTTATTTTAACTTATAAATCCCCAAAATACAACAACAATAACTTGTTCATTTTGTTATTTTCAGAATTTTCTATTCTGATTACTTTTCAAAAAAGAAATTTACATAATATTAAGCTTCTTTTTACGTTGATAACGTTTATATCTTATGAAACGTGGTATAATAAGTACGCATGAACTGATTTGCAAAAGAAAGGAAAATAAACATGAAATGGAAAAACATCGGTTTAATTGGTTCAGGCGTTTCCTTATTTTATCTGATGTCAATTAAGCCAAGAATTTTTAACAGACCTGATGACACCCCTTTTCGTGGCAAATTTTTTGCACACAGAGGGCTTCACAATATGAGTCCTTCTTTACGTGATAGTGGCTCTTCCTATTATTGTAAAGGTGGTATGTTTCCGGAAAACTCCTATGCTGCCATCGAACGTGCCGTTTCCTATGGATTTGGTGTAGAATTTGATGTACATTTGACAAAAGATGACATTCCTGTCGTTTTTCATGATGACTCTTTAAAAAGACTCTGTGGTGTCGATGGAAATCTCCGTGACTATACCTATGCAGAGCTTAAACAGTTTTCGCTTTATGGTACTTCAGAGCATATTCCGACTTTTTCGAGCATTTTAAAGTTGATAGATGGGCGTGTACCTATCATTATTGAATACAAAGTAGAAAAAGGAAACGCAGACAGACTCTGTTCCATTTGTGATAAGATGCTGCAGCATTATCAAGGTGATTATTGTATCGAGTCCTTTCACCCCAAAGCAGTACGCTGGTATAAAGAGCATAGACCGGAGGTGGTCAGAGGACAGCTATCAGAACATTTTACCAAAACTGTAAAATGCACCCTGCCCATGTTCCTATTGTCTCACTTAATAGGAAATTGTTATGCATCCCCGGATTTTATTTCCTATAACTGTTTGCATTACAAAGAGCTTTCCCGTATGCTTTGCAAATACTTTTACCGCAGCTTTTCTGTTGCCTGGACTATACGTTCAAAAGAGCAATTGCAGAAAATAAGTGCTTTCTATGATGCCTATATTTTTGAAAATTTCATACCGGAAAGCATAAATGTCTCTTGTTAAAAAAGTCAGAATTTTATATTTTTTCACAAATTGTGGAAATTATGTAAATTTCACAACAAATTTTTGTGATAATTCACATTTGATATTATGTAAATCTATGGTATACTATAATTGTTATATCGGATATGGAAAATAACGGTATCATTTCCGAAGTATCCCAGAATTGGGAAGCCGACCGACACAACTTTATTACTTTACATTTTTACTTGAACTTATTACTAGATTATACGGCTTAGCTTGCATAGGTATGACAACTGGTTTTGACAACAGGATTTGACTACAAAGGGAAAGACATTGGGATTGACAGCAGGTTAGACAGCATAGTTTCACATCAGTTAGACTTCATAATATGACAGCTTAGGGTAGACATCAGGAACGACAACAAGGGTATTGACAGCAAACAGACATCAGGAAATGTGACCTTAAACGCCATAAGTATAACAACTGGCTCCTACGAAAGTAGGAGCTTTTTTGTGTTCGTTTTTCTAATATTTTATACAATTCAATCTTTCATAGGAATATGCACAATAATTATTTTGTTTTTTCTGTAATACTTTACAATATTTTTTATAATTGACATAATTCAAATAATTAGACTTGAAATTCGATTCAAAATCTTGTATTATTTAGAAAGTCACTACAAATTCCCCAAGTGACTATACAAGTGTGAAAATTCACAATACTTGTAGGTAATACTTAAGGAGGCCCCCATATGGACGAAATAACATTTACAACACTCAAAGACAATTTTGATTCAATCTCTGACCAGGTTAATGACGATAAGGAAGCTGTTACTCTAACTCTTAAGAGCGGTCGTAAAGTCTACCTTATGCCAGAGGAAAGCTATGACAGCATCGGACGCTTTTTCATAACGAAAATGACTTTAAATCCGATGGCATCCAAATCATAACGGTTTGATTGTTTCAAAGTTCAGTCCTATCCCAAGAACGCACAAAATAAAAGAGCGGCAGGATTACCCATCCTGTCGCTCTTTTATTTTATACTAATACTTAATCTTAACAATTTCTTTTTGATGATGCGGTGCATATTCATCTCGATAACAAATGGTATAAACAAGTGCTGCTAAAATACATGCCGTACAAACATCCAGCGTGGAATGCTGCTTAATCAATACCGTAGCACAGATAATCGATACACCAAGAAGCAACAAAGCCGCTTTGATAATCGGATGTGTCTTCAGGCACTTTGTCCTGATTACCGCAATCATGACTGCAATAGAATTATACACATGGATACTTGGCACTACATTAGTAGAGGTATCTATTGTATAAAGCCATTTTACCAATCGAACACAAATATTGTCTCTATCAAATGTTTTGGGTCTTAGGTTATGACCATTTGGAAATAATGCCGATACTACGATAAACACTGTCATTCCTATGATTAGAAAAGCGATTAGCTTATTTCCCTCTTCCTGATCTTTCATACCAAAATAAATCACGGAAACTGCCACATAGGCAAACCATAAGAAATAAGGTATTACAAAATACTCACAAAACGGAATATACGCATCAATTCCAAAGCGAATGACATGATATGCTCCTTCCCGCTGTTCTAAATATTGAAAACTAATCAGGTAAATAATCATGTAAAAGAACATAATAGTTAAAGCTTTGTAACTTTTGCAAAACTCTTTTAATACTCTTAACACTTTTCCTGCCTTCTTTCATACATTTTGCATAAATTTTTTCTTTCATTTTTTCTCCAATTTTTGTATTATATTCCAACCGTTTTTTCTTGTCAACAAATGAAATCTTTGTCAAAATATTTTTTTCATAAATGCACACTTTTGCACACCTTGAAAAATGGGCATAGTATTGTTGCATAAATAATAGTTATTAAAATTCCATAAACTGTCTATAGTAAGCTGTAACTTACTATAGTAAAATAGATAAGAAAGGTTCTTGATAGGTATGAAAGCAAGAAAAAGGGATATTTAAAATATGAAATTTGATTTTCACTGTCACACACAGGAAGGTTCTTTAGATGGAAAACTGCCTATTGCAGACTATATACAGATTTTAAAGGATAAAGGCTATCATGGCATGTTAGTCAGCGATCATAACTCCTATAATGGATATCGCTACTATCGTGACCATTTAAAACAATCATTAACCGATTTTGTTGTATTAAAAGGTATTGAATACGATACCATTGATGCAGGTCACATTTTAGTCATTATGCCGGAGCAGGTAAAATTGAAGCTTATGGAATGTCGCGGACTTCCTGTACGTGTTTTACAGGAAATCGTACATTTTCATGGTGGTATTCTCGGTCCTGCTCATCCATGTGGAGAACGACATTTGAGCATTACACAGACAAAAGCATATAAAAAGCATCCAGAGCTTATGGCAAAATTTGATTTTATCGAAGCATATAATTCCTGTGAATCGACAGAATCCAATGCTGCTGCTCTTGCTCTTGCCAGGCGTTATCACCTTCCTACCTTTGGGGGTAGTGACTCTCATTGTGCAAGCTGCGTTGGTACTGCTTATACAGAGACAAGCTGTAATATTCAGTCTGAATCTGACTTAATCCGTTGTGTAAAAGAGCATCAAGCCTTTTCTTTTGGCGGCACTCATTACACCGGTACTGTAAAACAGCGTATCGGCATTCTCAATCATTTATTAGTAGAAGGCTTTTGGTTTTATAATAAATTTGCGGGCATAGTAAGAGCCCACCGTAGAAAGCGGGCTCTAAGCTTTGCAACACACATCTGAGATTATAATTCATGTTCTTTTTGAAGCTTGCTGGTGTGCATACTGAGTAATTTTTCACGATAGTCATCGTCTGTAATTACCTGTTCGAGGGTATCCATATCTCCCTCCTCCAGCAAGGTCTTCAAAAGCTCATTATAACTCTTAATGATATTTTTTTCCAAAATCTCCATTTCATTTCTTTCTTCGCTCATCTTGTCAGACTCCTTTCTGTCAATCATTTCCTTATGGTAACGTCGGCATTGGATATTTGTAGACCAAAGCGTAAGTTGATGTCGGATAATAGGTTTCAAAGGTTACAGTATCATAGTTACTATCCAAATCCTCTAAATACATGATTTGCGCATCAGGTCCTATCTCTATCAAACAATATTGCCTGTTATAAATCCTGTCTTTGTCATCTAACTTTAATGTATATCTGCGGTTACCATTTGTTCCATATATTACAGTCCCTGTACGGTCTTCCAGCGTCATAGAATAGCTGCACAAATAGGTGTAGTCTTTCAGCCAATAGGAAATCGCTTCCATATACAACTCACCCTGTGGTTTTTTCTGTACCTGTAAAAAAGTATTTCCATTATCCGTCACTGCCGTGCCCAGCCTTGTATAGTTCACATCCTTCGTCATATCTTTTCTGCTTTCCCAAGGTGCACTGGAATCCCCTGCATCATACACATATTTCAAATAAGGATAAACCATATTTCGCAGTGTATAAATCATATTGGCATTATCTACAATAAATGCGCACTCTCTTCCTGAAGGAGCATTTGCAATTATGCTTTCCAGACTTCCATAGGTAATCGAACCTGCTACTTTAGTTGCCTGTGTAGCTCCACTGATTCGCATGATAGGGTTTGATGCAATATTTCTAAAGCAAGAACCATCTGCGACAAAAGTGCTGACGCGCATGTCAATTCGCTTCAGATTTGGTTTATCCGCAAAAGCATATTTTCCTATTCTGGTAATGCCATCTCCAATGATTACTCTGTCAAAGTCTAAATAGTGCCATGGACGCTTAGTATAAGTTGCAGGCTCATAATCAGGAATTTCTCCATATCCTTCTACGTAAACGGTACTACCGGAAATCCTTACCGTAACATTGGTTCCTGTAATTGTCATGACACCATTTGATGCTGTTGTCCAGCCTCCTAAGTCAGCCTTTACATTCATAGCCGGCAGCATCCCTACAACAAGTGCTGCACTCAAAAGTAATCCAAACCATTTTCGTTTTCTCCTATGTTTCACAGATATCACCTTCTCTCTTTTAAATCTTTTTATCTGCTTTTCCCACTGTTTTTATCACCAATTCTCCTGTTTGTGGCTCAAAAATAACAGTTCGTGGAATATAATCCTCTACCTCCTGTGCTAAGATAGGAATTGACAACTCTGTCAATTTTTCTCTCACTGCTTTCAAATTCCTGGAGGATATATCCTGTTCTTCCGGTACTCCGGGAGTTCTTATAATATGTGCAGCTCCTGCAATCTTTGCCACAAGTTTTTTCTTATCCGCTCCCATTTGATACAGTTTATTAACCAATGTTGTAATTCCGCTGTCTGCATATTTTGGGTACTGGTTTTCTTCCACATCCTGTATACTATACGGCAGCATCACATGTAACAGACCACCAATCCTTTTTTCGGGGTCTCTAAGCGCTACCGCAACACAAGAACCCAAATCTCTTGTAATCAATTTTTGAGTTCCCTTTGCTACTTTATAGTCTGCTATTTTGACTGTGATGTAGTCTTCCACTGTAACCTCCACATAGTGCCTGCGTCGTATTCGAAAAAAGGATGGTCTTTACCATCCTTCCTAAATCTGCTAAGCTTAACCAATCTGATACTTTTGCGCCTGAATGAAATTTTCCTTCATCGCTTCAAAATCCATGACTGACATACTTATACATGCCAAGTTTGTCAAACCGTATCGTTTTGGCGTTTGTAACATCTTTTCACTACCACATTTTTCACAATGCTGTCCTGAAAAACTCAGGTTCTGACATTGTGGGCAATAATACATATAACGCTTTGCAATCTTTTTCCATTTCATCATTTTCATATGACGTCCCCCCTATATACTCAAGCACATGCAAGCTGATGGCAATCCCCTTTTGCCTTTCTTACACGTATTATACTATATTTCCACAGTACTTTCCAGTAATTATTCTATAATTGCGTTAATTTTCTGTCTTTTTATTTCTTCTTGAAAACGAAAAGCACTCAGTATCCCCACACTGAGTGCTTTCTGCAAATTCCCCAATTTGCCCCTTTTCTGTTATCTATATAACAGTTATCCCTTTTACACAAAATCTATGTCATTCTACGACCCCATAAGAAAAAGGACCTATAGATTGACTACTACTTAACGACCGGTTTCTTTTTTAATGTACCGGAAACACTATAATAAGGTTTTCTGTTAAATGCCGCTTTTGCCTCTTCTGTCACTGACGCATCTACCAAATCCTTATCTGCTGCTTTTTTGTACTCTGACATTTCTCTTTCGATAAAATCATTGATGACCTGTTCTGCACCCTTCCCATCAAAGAAATCCATTACGAACCCCCCTCTTAATATCTAAACCAATTCGTAAACTGAAAGTTTCTTGTTTTTCACAAATTATTTAAAAAACATCTAATATTGTGTGACACATATATTTATATCATACTATTTTCAGATAATCAAGTGTTATTTTCTCATTTCTACCATTTATTTTTTATTTATTCAAAAATATACAATATATTGTCTGAAAATTCGCAACATAGCTGTTTTTGTCACTCAAAAAGGAGAGAGCTCTTGAACGAATTCAAGATACTCTCTCCTATTGTTTACCAGGTCAACGTGAAAATGATTATTATGCATGTCCTTTTCACAGTCCTTTATTTACTTTTATTCAATAACCACATCATCCCAAGTATCAGATGGTACTAAGGTAATGTATGTCTTACCTGTATTCATTTCTATCTGCTCACCTGTTGTCTTGTCTAAAAATACAGTTGGTGATGTATCTCCGGATTTAATCCAAGTCACAGGATAAGCTTTTCCGTTTGTCAGGTAATAACCATCTCCTGTACCGATACAGTTATAAATCATGTATCCGTTTTCATCATACTGATGGAAAGAACAATCCTGGATAAGCACATTTTTGAAGGTCAAGGCTGCATTTCCATTTTCCGGATCCTGATGAATAGAACCGTATTCATAGTAGTCATATGTTCCTGTCTCTTCATTATACTTTAAAGTAGAACCATTATGAGAAAATGGAAGCTTTACCAATGTAGCATCCATAGCACCTGTTTTATCATCTAACGTAATCTCTGTATTAGAAAATACAAAATGCTCTCCTTCATAATATTCGTTATACTCTGTACTGTATTTTGAATTGCTGAAGTTCTTATCTAAATCACCTGTACAAACATACTCTGTAAACTCTCTTGATTTTCCATTATTTACTCTTGAAAAAGTACCACTGAAATGTGCTGCATAATCATTTGCCAGATATGCATCAATATAGAATGGACCTCCATCATGACAAAGCACTGCATTCCACTCTGCTGCCAATAATACATTAGTCGGTCTTGTACTTCTGATACTACCAAACTGTGTAATACTGCC
>CAMBAN010000059.1 GCA_945864145.1 uncultured Lachnospiraceae bacterium
CAGGTGCTGGAGAAAGTCAATCTTGTATATGAAAAGGCAAAAGAGATGTCAGAGGAGCTTTTGAGAAAAGTAACGGTCTCAGAGGTTGCCAGGGAACTTGAAATTGCGGAAGAGGAAGTTAGAGATGCGGTCAGATTTTCTGCAAATCAGATTGACTATATTGAGGAGGAAGCCTAATGGCAACTGAATTAAATACAAATGACGATTTTAAATATGTTATGCAGGATACTTCACATGTCTATTTTGGAAAAGAATTGACATATGAGGAAATGATGGAGCATAATGATATCCCTTTCAAATTCAAAGCAATTATCAGTACCTTTGTAAGCAAAGATGTACCTCTGCAGAAAAAAATGGTTGATCATTTACTTTACATGGATACAAGCAGCTTCACTTATCAGGTTTATAATCATATAAAGATGGAAGTGAAAATTTTTTATAAAGAAGAGAAAGTGATATTTGGTAAAAAAACAAAGGAGCATTGGGTACATAAAACCTGTACTCTTGCTTCTTTTGTTGAAAAATACAGGGCGAGTGTGATTGCAGGCGAAGTGGTCATTGAGGATATTTCGATTTCCAAGCTTGCACTTATGATGCTTAGTTTGTAAGGGTTATGTATATAGATGGAGGAAAGATATATTATGAAAATAGAAGAGATAGAAGCATATCGTGTGATAGAAAAACGCGAAATACCGGATTTACAGTCTATGAGCTATTTGCTTGAACATAAAAAGTCAGGTGCAAGAGTTGCCCTGTTAAGTAATAATGATGAAAATAAAGTGTTCTATGTAGGATTTCGAACACCACCTGCGAATTCTACAGGTGTGGCACATATTATTGAGCATAGTGTACTTTGCGGTTCGAAGGCATTTCCTTTAAAAGACCCTTTTGTAGAATTGGTAAAGGGTTCATTGAATACTTTTTTGAATGCTATGACTTATTCTGATAAAACAGTTTATCCGGTGGCAAGCTGTAATGATAAGGATTTTCAAAATCTTTGTCATGTATATATGGATGCAGTATTTTATCCCAATATTTATACGGAAGAGAAAATCTTCAGACAAGAGGGATGGCATTATGAAATGGAAAATGCTGAGGATGAATTGAAACTCAATGGTGTTGTTTATAATGAAATGAAAGGTGCTTTTTCTTCTCCGGATGATGTACATGACAGAGAAGTTTTGAATTCTTTATATCCGGATACGACTTATGCAGTAGAATCCGGCGGAGACCCTAAAAATATTCCGGATTTGTCTTATGAGGAATTTTTGGATTTCCACAGAAAATATTATCATCCTGCAAACAGCTATATTTATCTGTATGGAGATATGGATATGGCTGAGAAACTTGTATGGATGGATAAAGAGTATTTAAGCAAGTTTGATAAAATTACAGTGCCATCTGAAATCGGTATGCAAAAGCCTTTTGAAAAGCCGGTTTCTCTATATAAGGATTATCCGATTTTGAAAGGAGAGAGTCTGGAGGACAATACCTATTTGTCTTATAATGCGGTTGTTGGTACAAGTCTTGATAAAGAATTGTATTATGCTTTTGACTTGATAGATTATGCATTGTGTTCTTCAGCCGGTGCACCGGTTAAGCAGGCATTAATTGAGAAAAATATCGGTACAGAAGTATACAGTATTTATGAAAATGGTATTTTGCAACCATACTATTCTATTGTTGCTAAAAATGCAAATGCAGAACAGAAAGATTTATTTGTACAGACAATTGAAGAAGAACTTCGTAAAATTGTAAAGAAGGGTATTGATAAAAAGGCTTTGTTGGCAGGTCTGAATTATTACGAGTTCAAATATCGTGAGGCTGATTTTGGCGCATATCCGAAAGGACTTATGTATGGCTTGCAAATGTTTGATTCCTGGCTCTATGATGAAAAAATGGCTTTTGACCTCATAGAGGGCAATGAAATCTATAAAAAGCTTAGAACTTTGATAGATACAGATTATTTTGAAAAACTGATTGAAAAGTATTTGCTTTCTAATAATCACAAGACGATTGTTGTAGTTTCGCCAAAAGAAGGATTGACGGAAAAACAAGACAAAGAGCTTGCTGAACGATTGGCAGCGTATAAAGCTACTTTATCACAGACAGAAATAGAAAAAATCGTATCTGATACGCATGCACTTCGAGCTTATCAGGATAAAGAGGATACGCCGGAAGTGCTGGCAACATTGCCTATGCTTACAAGAGCAGATATGAAAAAGGAAGCAGAAAAGTTTATCAATGAAGAAAGACAGGTAAATGGTGTGCCTGTTTTATATCATTCGATTTATACAAATGGAATCGGATATGTAAAACTTGTTTTTGATGCATCACAAGTTCCAGCAGAATATATGGCATATGCAGGGATATTAAAGAACGTTTTTGCGTATATTGATACAGAACATTATGCATATGGTGAACTTTATAATGAATTGAATATTCACACCGGAGGTGTGGCAGCAAATATCAATACTTATACAAATGCAAAGAAAATGGATGAGTATAAGCTATGCTTTGAAATAAAATGTAAGGCATTTTACGATGAACTGCCAAAAGCTTTTGCATTGATTACAGAGGTTTTAACGCATTCTAAATTGGATGATAAAAAGCGTTTGAAGGAAATTATTTCAGAGCTAAAATCTCGTATGCAGGGCAATATGGTAGCTTCCGGTCACTCTGTAGCAGCAATCAGAGCAATGTCCTATTTTTCTGAGACTGCAGCAGTTGCAGAACTACTTAGTGGTATGCCGTTTTATCGCCTTTTAGAGAGATTGGAAGCGGATTTTGATGCTAATAGTGATGAATTGGTAGAAAAATTGCAGGGCTTGGCAGAAAGGGTATTCAGACCGGAAAATTTGTTGCTTGATTTTACTGCTGATGAGGATGGATATCAGGCCTTTGAGAAAGCAGCTGCTGAGATGAAAGATACATTGTTTGCAAAACCGGTAGAAAAAGGAAACTTCCATATTGATGTGGAAAAGAAAAACGAGGGATTTTGCACATCAGGTCAGATACAGTATGTGGGTCAAGCAGGTAATTTCCAAAAAAAATACGGATATCCATATACAGGTGCTTTAAGAATATTAAAGGTCATTATGGGATATGAATATTTATGGACAAATATCAGAGTAAAAGGCGGCGCTTATGGTTGTATGTGTAGCTTTGGAAAAAATGGAGACAGCTATTTTGTTTCCTATAGAGACCCTAATTTAAAGAAGACCTTTGAAACTTACCATGGGATTGCTGATTATGTAAAAGAATTTACTGCTGATGAAAGAACAATGACAAAGTATATTATTGGAACTATTAGCGAGATAGATACCCCGATGACGCCTGCGACAAAGGCAAGTCGTTCTCTTGGAGCATATCTTTCTAACTTGACTTTTGATGAAGTACAAAAGGAAAGAGATGAAATATTAAATTGTACACAAGAGGATATCAGAAAACTTGCTGCATATATGGAGGCTATTATGGAAACAGATGCCATTTGTGTAGTTGGAAATGGACAGGCTATCGAAGAAAATAAGGAATTGTTTGGTGAAGTGGACCATTTATTTCACTAAAGAAAGTGAGGAAATACGTGAACGAAAAGTATAAGTCAGGATTTGCAGCATTAATAGGAAGACCAAATGTAGGGAAATCTACCTTAATGAATTGTTTAATAGGACAAAAAATTGCAATTACTTCAAATAAACCGCAAACGACTAGAAATCGTATTCAGACAGTATATACTTCTGAGGAAGGACAGATTGTTTTTGTGGATACACCAGGCATTCATAAGGCAAAAAATAAGCTGGGCGATTATATGGTGAATATCGCAGAAAGAAGTTTAAAAGAAGTAGATGTTGTACTTTGGCTCGTAGAACCGACAGACTATATCGGAGCAGGGGAGCAGCATATTATTGAACAGTTAAAAAAGGTTAAGACACCGATTATTTTAGTAATTAACAAAATAGACACAGTAAAGAAAGAGCAACTTTTGGGCTATATTGATGCTTATCGAAAGCAACTTGATTTTGCAGAAATCGTTCCGGTATCAGCATTAAAAGATGATAATACAGACACATTGATTAAGCTGATTATGAAATATTTACCATATGGACCTGCTTTTTATGACGAGGATACTATCACAGACCAGCCTATGCGACAGATTGTAGCAGAGCTTATTCGCGAAAAAGTATTAAAGAGTATTGATGAAGAAATTCCGCATGGTGTAGCTGTAACGATTGAGCAGATGAAATTTGGGAAAAAAATCGTAGATATTGAAGCAACTATTATCTGTGAGAGAGATTCCCATAAGGGTATTATCATTGGAAAAGGTGGAGCCATGCTAAAGAAAATAGGTTCTATGGCAAGACCGGAGATTGAGGATTTATTAGAGCAGCATGTCAATCTGCAGCTTTGGGTAAAGGTGAAAAAAGATTGGCGGGATAGTGATTTTCTTATTAAAAACTTTGGATATGACCCCAAAGATACACAGCAGTAAAAGGTAAGACAGGAGAAACATACATGACAGTGGGGATGCGTGATTTTTATATAGTTACCGGAATTGTATTAAAAGCAGAACCAATTGGAGAATATGATAGGCGAATTGTCCTTTTAACAAAAGAAAAAGGGAAAATTACAGCCTTTGCAAAATTTTCCAGAAAACCCGGGAATAAGCTAATGGCTCCAACCAATCCCTTCTGTTTTGGCCAGTTTAAAATTTATGAGGGCAGAAGCGCATATACAATAGCAGAAGCAGAAATCGCTAATTATTTTGAGGAACTGAGAAAGGATTTTGAAGGCGCATATTACGGTATTTATTTTATGGAAATTTGCGACTATTACGGTAGAGAAAATAATGATGACAGTAGCATGTTAAAGCTTTTATACCAGTCTTTAAGAGCATTGTCTGCAAAATCCATTCCAAGGCAACTGGTTCGATGTATTTTTGAGTGTAAAGCAATTATGGTAAATGGGGAGTTTCAACATATCAGAGGTGAAGAAAAACTGCATCAAACAACTATCTATACCATCACATACATATGGAACACTCCGGTAGAAAAACTATATACGTTTACCTTAAAGGAGGACATATTAAAGGAATTACAGCAGTATTGTAAAGAATTGTGCAGATGTACCTGGGATAGAGACTTTAAAAGTCTGGAGATACTTGAAAATCTGACATAAGTTCGATATAATAGGGCACGGAACTTTTTGAGTTCCTTTATTTGGAGGAGAGAGATGAAAAAGTGGTTAAAACTAGGTGCAGCAGCACTTTTGTTTATGTGCTTAACTGGATGTGCAGGAAAGACAGACTCAGGGGAACAGTTAATAACAAATTTGGAAATTCAAAAGGATGGGAAAATAGTTCATACCATTTATTCTGATTTCAAGGAAGCGTATTACAATTTGGATGACTTGTCTGATATGGTACAGTCAAGTATTAAGGAATTCGGACTGGAAAATCCAAATGCAGAGATAATTTTAAAAAGCTGTGAATTAGTTGGAGACAGTAAGGATATGGTAAAGGTAGTCATGGTATATGATGATTATCAGGCATATACTGTTTTTAATGGAAAGACTCTTTTTGTGGGAACGATACAGGAAGCATATGAGGCAGGTTATGACCTTAATATGGAATTGACATCAGTTTCTGCAAAAGATACAGTGGATACAGTAAACAGGAATGACCTGTTGAATATGAGTACACAGCATATTGTTATCAGTGAGGAAAATCTGTTAATACACGCATATGCAAAGATACAGTATGTAAGTGAACATGCTGCTTTGAAAGATAAAGATACAGTGATGATGGAGCAAACGCAGGGAAATAGTGCGATTGTTTTCAAATAAATGATAAGGTGAGGATGAAAAAATGGAAAAGACAATGGAGAAAATTGTTTCTTTAGCAAAGGCGAGAGGATTTGTATATCCAGGCTCAGAAATTTATGGCGGATTAGCCAATACTTGGGATTACGGTAATCTTGGCGTTGAACTGAAGAATAATGTTAAGAAGGCTTGGTGGCAGAAGTTTGTTACTGAAAATCCATACAATGTAGGTGTAGACTGTGCAATTTTAATGAATCCACAGACTTGGGTAGCTTCTGGACATCTTGGTGGCTTTTCCGATCCTCTCATGGATTGTAAAGAATGCCATGAACGTTTTCGTGCAGATAAGCTGATTGAAGACTTTAGTGCAGAACATGGAATTACTTTGGATGAATCTGTAGATGCATGGAGTCAGGAACAGATGATGAACTTTATTGAAGAACATAAGGTTCCATGTCCAACTTGCGGAAAGCATAATTTTACAGACATTCGTCAATTTAATTTAATGTTCAAGACTTTCCAGGGTGTTACAGAGGATGCAAAAAATACAGTTTATTTACGTCCTGAGACAGCACAGGGTATCTTTGTAAACTTTAAAAATGTACAGAGAACCTCAAGAAAGAAAATCCCATTTGGTATTGGACAAATTGGTAAATCCTTCAGAAATGAGATTACACCAGGTAACTTTACTTTCCGTACAAGAGAGTTTGAACAGATGGAATTAGAATTTTTCTGCGAGCCGGGTACAGATTTAGAATGGTTCCAGTATTGGAGAGCATTCTGCCGTGATTGGCTTTTAAGCTTAGGAATCAAGGAAGATGAGATGAGATTAAGAGATCATTCACCGGAAGAATTGTGCTTCTACTCTAAGGGAACAACAGATATCGAGTTTTTATTCCCATTTGGTTGGGGTGAGCTTTGGGGCATTGCAGATCGTACGGATTATGACTTGACACAGCATCAGAATGTTTCAGGACAGGATATGTCATATTTTGATGATGAAAAGAAAGAAAAATACGTACCATACGTTATTGAGCCATCGTTGGGTGCAGACCGTGTTGTACTTGCATTCCTTTGTGCTGCTTATGATGAAGAAGAAATCGGAGAGGGAGATGTTAGAACAGTATTACATTTCCACCCGGCACTTGCACCTGTAAAAATCGGTGTACTTCCATTAAGCAAAAAATTGAATGAAGGTGCAGAAAAGGTATTTGCACAGTTATCTAAGAAATATAACTGTGAATTTGATGACAGAGGAAATATTGGTAAGAGATATCGCCGTCAGGATGAAATTGGTACACCATTCTGTATCACTTATGACTTTGATTCAGAGGTAGATCAGGCAGTTACTATTCGTTTCCGTGATTCTATGGAACAGGTAAGAGTAAAAATTGATGAATTAGATGCATACTTTGCAGATAAATTTACATTCTAACAGGTGACATGATATAATAAAAGTGTTACTGGGTGTGTGAATGTAATAACGGAGATTATAAAGTATGGTACTTATGGGTGTGGGGATTATCATCTTATTACTTATTTGCCTGGTCATAATAAGTATAAGCATACGTAAAACGAAACAACAGCATAAGGCATTCCACTTGAATAAAAAGCATAAAGAAGTGAATATACTGCCGGAGCGGAGAGCGCAAATTGAAAAAGCAATCTTAAGAGCATTGGACGAAAATAATTTTGAGGTATATTATCAACCTGTATTTAGTAAATTTGATGAACTGAAGGCTGCAGAGGCATTGGTCAGATTGAGAGATTCGGAATGTGGAGAAATTTTACCGGAGGAATTTATCCCAATTGCAATACAGATGGGAAAAATGAATGAAATAGGTTTGCAGGTATTTGAACAGGTAGCAGATTTTATTCACCAAAATGATATGGAAGCATTGGGAATTAACTATGTAGAAGTGAATGTATCACTTGCAGAATGCCTGGAACCTGATTTGCCTCAAAATCTGATGGCTATACTGGAAGCACATAATGTGCCAAAAGGAATGATTAATTTGCAGATTTCTGAGGAAGCATTAGTAGGAATGCATGCAGACTTGTTACATAATATGCATGCAATGAATGAGGAAGGTGTAAACTTCTCTTTAGATGATTATGGTTCTAGTTCTATTACCCTAGCCTATATCATGACACTTCCGTTTCAGTTTGTTAAAATTGATAAATCTGTGCTTTGGACTGCAATAGAAAACAGAAGTGCAATGGAAGCTTTTAGAGCAAGTGTTAATACACTAAAAGACTTTTCTGTGAAGATTGTAGTGGAAGGTGTGGAAACGAGAGAAATGGCCGAACACTTGAAAAGATTGGGTTGCGACTATCTACAGGGCTTTTATTATGCAAAGCCTCTCAATGTGAAAGACTTTAAGGATTTCTGTTTGACAATGGATAAAGCCTAAACTATAATGAAAGTGCTGGTCGGTTGACCAGTGCTTTTGTTATGTTTAATGATAGCAATGTCATGACGACATGCTTGAGTAATAGAATTGAATTTTGGAGGAAAAAACGTGAATAACTACGGAGTAAATGACTTACGAAGAATGTTCTTACAGTTCTTTGAGAGCAAGGAACATCTTGCAATGAAGAGTTTTTCATTGGTACCACACAACGATAATAGTTTGTTAATTATTAATTCAGGAATGGCTCCATTGAAGCCATATTTTACAGGACAGGAGATTCCACCCAGGAGACGTGTGACCACCTGCCAGAAATGTGTCAGAACCGGTGATATTGAAAACGTAGGAAAGACAGCAAGACATCTGACTTTTTTTGAGATGCTCGGAAACTTTTCTTTTGGTGATTATTTTAAGCATGAGTCATTGGCTTGGAGCTGGGAGTTCCTCACTAAGGTAGTAGGACTTGACCCGGAAAGACTATATCCATCTATTTACTGTGAGGATGAGGAAGCTTTTGATATATGGGTAAATGAAATCGGCGTACCGGCAGAAAAAATTACAAGATTTTATCGTGATCCGGAAACAGGAGAATGTGACAATTTCTGGGAGCATGGTGCTGGTCCATGCGGTCCATGTTCTGAAATTTATTATGATAGAGGCATTAAATATGGCTGCGGAAAGCCTGATTGTAAGGTAGGATGTGATTGTGACCGCTTCATGGAAGTATGGAACAATGTATTTACACAGTTTGATGGCGACGGACATGGCAATTATGCAGAGTTGCAGCAAAAAAATATTGATACAGGTATGGGACTTGAAAGACTTGCAGTAGTTGTACAGGATGTAGATACCGTATTTGATATTAACACCATGAAAGCAATTCGCGATAAGATTTGTGAAGTGGCAGGTGTAACTTATCAGAAAGATGAAAAAACAGATGTTTCTATCAGATTGATTACAGACCATATGCGTTCTTCGACCTTTATGATTTCAGATGGTATCCTTCCATCTAATGAAGGCAGAGGATATGTGTTACGAAGACTTATCAGACGTGTTGCAAGACATGGCAGATTGTTAGGTATTGAAGGAAAGTTCTTAACAAAGATCGCAGAAACAGTTATTGAAGAGTGTAAGGATGGATACCCTGAATTAGAAGAGAAAAAGGATTTTATTTTCAATGTATTAATTCAGGAAGAGGATAAATTCAGCAAGACAATCGATCAGGGTCTTAGTATCCTTGCGGATATGGAAGAAGCTTTAAAGAAAGAGGGCAAAAAGACCTTAGCAGGTACAGATGCGTTCAAACTTTATGATACTTATGGTTTCCCTATCGATTTGACAATTGAGATTTTGGAAGAAAAAGGCTTTACAGTAGATGAAGAAGGCTTTAAGGCTGCAATGCAGGAGCAGAAAGAAACCGCACGTAAAGCACGTAAAGTAACAAATTACATGGGTGCAGATGTTACTGTATATGAGTCTATCGATCCAAGCATTACAAGTAAATTTGTAGGATATGACAGACTTTCACATACTTCTAAAGTAACTGTATTAACAACAGAGGAAGAGGTAGTGGATGCATTAACAGATGGACAGGCAGGTACTCTTTTTGTAGAGGAGACACCATTCTATGCTACTATGGGTGGTCAGGAAGGAGATACCGGTATCATTACTGTAAATGGTGCTGAATTTGAAGTAAAAGATACCATTAAACTATTAGGCGGAAAAATTGGTCATGTCGGAGTTGTAACAAAAGGCATGATTAAGGTTGGCGATGTAGTGACTTTGTCTGTGAATGAAGCAAAGAGAGCAGATACATGTAAAAACCATAGTGCAACACACTTATTGCAGAAAGCATTAAGGACTGTTCTTGGAACTCATGTTGAACAGGCTGGTTCTTTTGTAAATGAAGACAGATTAAGATTTGACTTTACTCATTTTCAGGCTATGACCAGTGAAGAAATCGCTAAGGTAGAACAGATGGTTATTGAGCAAATCGCAAATAACCTTCCTGTAGATACACAGGTAATGACATTGGAAGAGGCCAAAAAGACTGGTGCAATGGCATTGTTTGGTGAGAAATATGGTGAAACTGTTCGTGTTGTAAAAATGGGTGATTTCTCTACAGAGCTTTGTGGTGGTACTCATGTTGCTAATACAGGTTCTATTATGGCATTTAAGATTTTATCTGAAAGCGGTGTAGCTGCAGGTGTCAGAAGAATTGAAGCATTAACAGGAAATGGTGTATTCCAGTATTATAAAGGCTTAGAGGATACTTTAGAGCAGAGTGCTAAAATTGTAAAGACAACACCGGCAGGATTAACAGAAAAACTCGAACATGTAATGGCTGAAATGAAAGCATTACAGAGTGAATTGGAAGCTGTTAAGAGCAAAGCTGCAAAAGAAGCGCTTGGCGACGTTATGAATCAGGTAGTAGAGGTTAAAGGTACAAAACTTCTTGCAGCTAAGGTCGATGGCGTTGATATGAATGGACTTCGTGATTTGGGAGACCAGTTAAAGAATAAATTAGGCGATGGCGTTGTAGTACTTGCCTCAGCAACAGATGGAAAAGTAAATTTGGTAGCGATGGCAACGGATGGTGCAATGTCCAAGGGCGCACATGCCGGTAACTTAATTAAGGGAATTGCTGCACTTGTAGGTGGCGGCGGCGGTGGACGTCCAAATATGGCACAGGCTGGTGGTAAAAATCCGGCTGGTATTGAGCAGGCAATTGCTGAGGTTGCTAAGGTATTAGAGAATCAGCTTTCCTAACACAGAGTATCGGGTAGCTCTGATAAAAAAATGAAAAAATATGTAAAAAGGTATTGACGTATCAGCTATATCTGATATAATACTAAATGTGCAATTAAAGTATACCCGAACAGTCTGGCACACAATAATAGGGCTGGAGGGAGGTTAGGTGTGATAGCATGTCAAATGTAATCGTTAAAGAAAACGAAACTTTAGATAGCGCTTTACGTAGATTCAAGAGAAGTTGCGCTAAAGCCGGAATTCAACAGGAAATCCGTAAAAGAGAGCATTACGAGAAGCCAAGCGTAAAACGTAAGAAGAAATCTGAAGCAGCTAGAAAACGTAAATATAATTAATTATGGAGTAAAAATCCTTGGCATTTGCCAGGGATTTTTCTTTGCTTTGCGATATTCGTTGTTTTTGTTGAAAGATAGATAAAAGCAGAATAATCAAGGAAGAATAATCATAGATATTAAGTAAAGATTTTTCTGGTGAAAGAAATTGAAAAATAGAGACTCCTATCATCAACAAAGAGAAAAAGCTATCAAATGGATAAGTATGATTCTTGTCGTGACTATATTTTTTGCACAGAGTATGAGTGTAAAAGCTGAGCAGGATGCAGTAGCAATTACAAGTCCGTCAGCTATTTTAATAGAAGCATCTACAGGGAAAGTAATATATGAGAAAAATGCAGAGGAAGTCAGAAGTCCGGCAAGTATCACAAAAATCATGACTTTGCTTTTAATTTTTGAGGCATTGGAAAATGGAAAGATAAGCTTAGAAGATGAGGTTGTGACAAGTGCATATGCGAAATCTATGGGCGGTTCTCAGGTGTTTTTGGAAGAAGGCGAGGTACAGACAGTTGATACCTTGATTAAGTGTATTGCTGTTGCCAGCGGTAATGATGCTTCTGTTTGTATGGCTGAACATATTGAAGGAAGCGAAGAAGCTTTTGTGGACAAAATGAATGAAAAAGCACAGCAACTGGGAATGCAGCAAACACATTTTTCGGATTGTTGTGGATTGACAAACAGTGATGACCATCATACCTCTGCCAAAGATGTTGCGATTATGTCAAGAGAACTGATTACGAAATATCCCCAGGTTTTTTCGTATACGCAGATTTGGATGGAAAATATTACTCATGTGACAAGACAAGGCAGTAAAGAATTTACACTTTCCAGTACGAATAAATTATTGAAGCAGTATGAATGGACAACAGGTTTAAAAACCGGTTCTACACAGAAGGCAAAGTATTGTTTGAGTGCAACCGCTGAAAAGAATGGAATTTCTCTCATTGCGGTGATTATGGGAGCCAGTGATTTTAAAATCAGATTTGCAGAGGCTAAGACACTTTTAGAATATGGATATCGGGTTTCTAGCCTGTTTCAGGAAAAGAAAGAGAAGTTTACAGGAGAAGTCCCACTTTTAGGTGGTCTTGAGGATAGTATCACTTATCAGGCAAAGGAAGATTTTTCTTATTTGGATACAACAGGAGCAGATTTTAGCCAAGTGGAAATAACCTATGAGCTTCCGGAAAAAATAGAGGCACCGGTGACTGCCGGTGATGAAATAGGAAAAGTTGTTTTTTGGATGAACCAAAAGGAACTGGGAAGAGTGGCATTGATTGCTTTAGAAGATGCAAAAAGAGCTGGCTTTTCAGACTATTTAAAAATCATATTTCTCGAGCTTCTGTGTTGATCGTGAAATATGACAATGGGGGATAAAATATGATTTTCAAGACCATAGTAGCAATCATTATAATAATGGGGATTTTCTTTCTGTGCGTTGGGTTGATTGATGGAAACCGATTTAAAGTAATAGAAGAAACGTTGCAATTAGAAAAAATCAGTAAGGATTTTCGTTTTGTACTTCTTTCTGATTTACACAATAAAGTATATGGGAAAAAGAACGAAAAAGTGATTCAAGAAATAAGAAAAGCAAATCCTGATTTTATTGTGATAGCAGGAGATTTGATTACGTCCCATGTGCATGAGGAAACAACGACGGCAGTAGAACTTTTAAATGAATTGGTAAAAATTTGCCCTGTTTATTATGGAATGGGTAATCATGAAACCAAGATGCGTGTAAAACCGGATGAATTTGGAAATAAATATGAAAAATATATGACAGAGGTGGCGCAGACAAACACAGAGGTATTGAGAAATAAAGGAATTGTGCTTTCAAAGTATCATGTCAAAATAACTGGTTTGGAGCTGGATCGTTACTATTTTTCAAAATTCAAGAAAAGAGAGCTTTCTCAGGAAAAATTGGAAGAGTACCTTGGAAGAGCAGATAAAGAGTATTGCAATCTGTTGATAGCGCATCATCCTGATTACTTCGAGGACTATGTAAAATGGGGAGCAGATTTGGTGCTTTCCGGACATGTACATGGAGGTATTATGCGATTACCTGTTTTGGGAGGAGTGATTTCTCCATCGTATGAATTATTTCCAAAGTATGATGGGGGAATATTTAAGAGAGGAAAAGCAATCATGCTTTTAGGTCGTGGTATGGGAGCGCATACAATCCCCTTGCGTTTTTTTAATCCGGCAGAATTATATGTTGTGAATTGCTTGCACAAATAGCAAAAAGCAAGTAAAATAATATTTGTGTGATTATGTAAAGGGGATAATCTAAGGGAGGACAGTGTGAAAAATGGCATTATCAGTGAAGCTGGAGGTATTTGAAGGTCCGTTGGATCTTTTGCTTCATTTAATAGAAAAGAATAAAATAGATATTTATGATATACCTATTGTTACTATTACAGATCAATATCTGGACTACATCAAAAAGATGGAAACTCAAGATATGAATGTTATGAGTGAATTCCTTGTTATGGCAGCTACCTTACTTGACATTAAATGTCGTATGCTGTTACCGAAAGAGGTAGATGAAGAAGGAGAGGAAGAAGACCCAAGAGCAGAGCTTGTACAGAAATTGTTGGAGTATAAAATGTACAAGTACATGTCATATGAACTGCGAGATAGACAGGTGGATGCTGGAAAAAGCTGGTTTAAAAAGCCGATGCTTCCAAAAGAAGTAGAGGATTTTCAATATCCGATAGATTATGAGGAATTAATTGGTGGTATGAATTTAAAAGGCTTACATGATATTTTTAAATCTGTTATGAAGCGCCAGGAGGATAAGATAGATCCTATTAGAAGTCAGTTCGGAAAAATTGAAAAGGATGAAATCAATTTAGAGGAAAAACAGGCATACATTGAAGAATATATAAGGAATCATAAAAGTTTTAGTTTCCGTGAGTTGTTGGAAAAACAAGGCAGCAAAATGGAGATTATCGTGACTTTCCTGGCGGTTTTGGAAATGATGAAGCAGAATATGATTTCAATAGAACAGGAAGATACCTGCTCAGAAATTATGATTACGTCAAGCCTTGCAGCATGACGTAGTATACTTTGACAAAAGAAAATGGAGGCATAACAAATTGGAGCAAAAAAAAGCGGAAGCGATTATCGAAGCAGTATTATTTGCTATGGGCGATTCTGTAGAAATGTCAAAGCTTGTACATGTTTTGGAAATGGACGAAAAAGAGATTCGGGTCATTATTGCGGATATGAATAAAAAATATGAGAAAAGTGACAGAGGTATTACAATCATAGAATTGGATAATTCTTTTCAGCTCTCTACAAAGCCTGAATTGTATGAATATCTGATAAAGGTGGCTAAGGCACCGAGAAAATATGTTATGTCAGATACCTTATTAGAGACTCTTTCGATTATTGCATATAAACAACCGATTACCAGATTGGAAATTGAAAAAATAAGAGGCGTTAGCTGTGACCATGCAGTCAACCGATTATTAGAGTTTAATCTGATTCAGGAGTTAGGCAGATTGGATGCACCTGGAAGACCATTATTATTTGGTACAACAGAAGAGTTTTTGCGTACCTTTGGGGTGAAATCTTTAGGAGATTTACCAGAGCTAAATCAAGAACAAATGGAAGACTTTAAGCATCAGGCAGAAGAAGAAGTGCATATGAAATTGGATATTTAGATTAGAAACGTTACGAAAGTGTGAGAAAAACATGCTTTTTGTAACGTTTTTTACGAATAAAATTTTGTGCAATAGGGATAAGAAGAAAAGCAGAAATAGAATTGACAAATATTGGAAATAATGCAATAATTTTGAAATAGAACGATGTTACCAAGAGAAAAAAACGTTGTTATGCTTAATAGGGGATGAGTATTCATGGACGAAAAAGAGAATAAGGAATTACTGATTAACGATACGATTGGCAGAAGAATTCTGGAGGCTGCTATTCGTGTGATTAATCAAGAGGGGTATGAAAATCTGACAATCAGAAAGGTTGCAAAGGAAAGTGGCTGTTCTAATACGGCAATTTATATGCGTTTTGAGGATAAAGATGCGTTGGGAAGTGCAGTAGCGTCCTTACAGGCAAAGCCGTTGTTGCTGCTGATGGAGGAAAGCTATCGAAAGGAAGACAGTTTTCTGGATAACATGCAAAGAATAGGTAAGGCGATTTTGAAACAGGTATATCAAATGGATGCGGGTGCTGTATACATGCAATTGAAATACCGAGGAGAAAATCTGACAGAGAATTGTTTGTATATTAAAAAATTAGAGGAATATATCAAGACAGCAGCTATACGAGGGGAAATCATTGTAGGAAATGTGAAGATGCTTGCTACAACAATGGAAATCTCCTTTTGGGGTTTGGCTTATATGTGCAAGCTGGATAAAACGCTTACACTTGAAAAAACGATAGAATTACTGCAAAATCACCTGAAAGTGTTGTATGCAGGCATGCATATACAAAATGAGGATGACAGATTCTGGGATACATTAAAGAGCAAGGGCGTAGATGTGGACAAAGCATTGGAAAGGATGAAAGGAAATAAAGAAGCGTATAGGAGCTTTTTAACGGAATTTTTTGAAGATCCTGATTTTGATGCATTGAATGAAAGTTTGGAAAGACAGGATGCAAAAGAATCTTTTGAATATGCACATGGATTAAAGGGAATGGCAGCAAATCTTGGATTAGAACAGATATATAGTGCAATCTGTGTGTTAGTGGAAATATTGAGACAGGGTACGGTAGATGGCGCAAGGGAAGCCTATGATAAGGTAAAAGAA
>CAMBAN010000060.1 GCA_945864145.1 uncultured Lachnospiraceae bacterium
CTTACCCAGCCTGTTACATTACCGGACTGCATCTTTGTCCATCCATCCTTCTGCTCAAGGATATGTCCACCACAGTCCTTGTAAAACTGTCCAATTTTTTCAGAGTCCTGAGAGGCTTCTGCACGGACATTTACATATTCATTCACATTTGCCATAACAAGGTCTGATTCCTCGGCTGATTTCTCTAAGGTTTTTACCTCAATGGCTTCTGTTGTATTGCTCTTTGTCAGTTCGACCAACTCTTCATCCTGCATAGTGATGTCAGAATTCAAAAGAGTTCCGGCACCGGCAGTAATCAGTACATTTTTCTCTTCCTTTTTTTCTGAAGTTTTTGCTGTTTCTTTTGTTTCCTTTTCTACTTCAGAAATCACGCTGTTTGTTTCCTCTGCTGCCATAATCACCTTTACAGGCATCGCAGTCAGAAGCACGATAACGCAAATGAATAAGCTTAAGATTTTGCACTTGTTAAAATTCGTATTCATGTTGTTCTCCATTGATTTGTAGTCCCTATCTATTTGATATGTTACTACTTTTTATCATATTTTATACATCGTATTTTGTATTTGTTACGATTTTATTAACATTTATTACGATTTTTCAATAATAGCAAAATCTTTGTAAATTGTCAAGTTTTTACATAAGCATGTGCTTTTGCCTACATGTTTTTGGATTTATTGACACATGCTTCGATAGCTGACATGACTGTCCCTCTAAAGCCTTCCTGTTCTAATACTTTCACAGCTTCAATCGTTGTTCCGGCAGGGCTGCAGACCATATCCTTTAAAGCACCCGGATGCATGCCTGTCTCCAGTACCATTTTGGCACTGCCAAGTACGGACTGTGCAGCAAACTCATAGGCCTGTTTTCTTGGCATACCGGCCTGAACTGCTGCATCTGCCATGGCTTCAATAAACATAAAAACGTAGGCCGGAGAGCTTCCGCTTACTCCAATCACGGCATCCATAAGCCTTTCCGGAATGACACTTGCCTTACCAAAGCTATTCATGATTGCTAAAGTGAGTGTCTCATCTTCCTTGGAAATGTTGCTGTTTAAGCATACGCCTGTGCATGCCTCGCCTACCAAAGCCGGTGTATTTGGCATACAGCGTACCAGTCTGATATCCTTTGCAAATGCTTCTTCTATCCAGGCAATGCTTTTTCCTGCTGCAATAGAAATGACAAGCTTGTCATTTGTTACATAATCCTTAATTTCTGCAATTACTTCAGAAAAGAAAATCGGTTTTACTGCCAATACAATTACATCTGCCTGTTTTGCAACCTGTGTATTGTCTGTATATGTATCAATGCCGTATTTTTCTTTGATTTTTGCTGCTGTCTCTTCTGTTTTGGCAGAGCCTGCGATTTGTTCCTTTGTGTAAAGCCCTTTCCCTAAGATGCCCCCAATCATTGCGCCTGCCATGTTGCCAAGTCCGATAAATCCAATTCTCATACTTACCTCCTAAATTTACATCAAAAAAGCATTTATGCTTTTTCCAGGTATGAAACATAGAATTTCTTCACGGAAGAGCCCTTTCTCTGAGTGATTAGAAATTCTTTTCATACTTCCTTCTTTGCTTTGCAGCCTCATACATCAAAACAGCTGTTGCTACGGCTGCATTTAAAGACTCTACTTGCCCAAGCATCGGAATTTTAATATATTGTGTCGCGGCATCCGCAGTTTCCCGCTTCAGACCATTTCCTTCATTACCAATGAGGAAGGCTGTTGCCTTTTTATAATCGGGCTCATCATAGCAAACACTATCCTCTAAATGGGCAGCATAAGTTGCTACTCCTTTTTGATGTAAAAGCTGCAGCGTTTCCTGCAAATTATCTGTATAGAGATAGGGAACACGATAAATAGAGCCCATCGTGGAGCGAATTACCTTTGGATTAAACAGGTCTGCTGTTTCTTTTGTCATGATGACGCCATCAATCCCTGCACCTTCTCCTGCTCTGAAAATAGTTCCCAGGTTGCCCGGATCCTGAATATCTTCCAAGACAACCAAAAGCGGTGCTTCTTTTTTTAACAGCGTTTCCATGGTATAATGCGGCTGCTTTAATACACTTAAAATCCCCTGTGGTGTTTTGGTATCAGATATTTTTTGAAAAACCTCATCGGAAACTGTCTCATAACCGATTTCTTTGAGTGTATCCAAAAAACTGCATTTTTTTTCAAAGCTTTCTGAAATGTATACTTCCTTTATCCAGCTCTTTGGTGCTTCGAGAAACATTTTAGGACCTTCTACAATAAAGCTGTCTGCTTCCCGCCTTGCCTTGCTTTTTTGAGAAAGAGCCACCAGCTGTTTTACTTTTTTATTTGTTGTACTTGTTATCATTCCAACCTCATTTATTATTTGAATTTTTTCAACAGTTTCTCTACGATTTCGTTTTCGCCCATGACCATGAGGTGCTCTTCCTCATTCATCACATAGTCTGCGGATGGCAGCATTTTCATGACTTCGTCATGTCTGCCCTTGATACCGAGAATTGTCAGCTTATATTTTGCTGAAATATCTGCCTCACGGATGGTTTTTCCAATCCACTCAGGGATGACACGCATTTCATATACACCAATTTCACCGGGCAAGTCAATATAATCAAAAATATTATCCAGGCTATATCGTTCTGCCCATTTCTTTGCAATATCTTTTTCCGGGTAAATGACCTCATCTGCACCGTTTTTCAATAAGAACTTCGCCTGAATGTCTCTGGTTGCCTTGCTGATGACACGTTTTGCGCCTAATTCTTTTACAAGGCTTGTTACTTCCAGACTGCTTTGGAAGTTCGTACCAATGCACACGAAAATGACATCAAAGTTTCTGATTCCAAGACTCTTTAATACATCCATTTTCGTGCAGTCTCCGATTTTTATACTGGTGGCATAGGGAATCATGTCTGACATTCTTTCTTCATTCTCATCTATAACCATTACGTCATGTCCATGCTCTAAAAAATCCATTGCCAAATGATGTCCGAAACGTCCCATTCCAATAATTAAAATTGATTTCATTGTTTTTCCTCTCTCTATCCTACGATAATTTTTTCCTGTGGCTGTCTAACAGTATCTAAGGTCTTTTTCTGTGCAAAGACTAAGGCAAAGGATAAACTGCCCAGTCGTCCGCAGTACATCAAAAAGATGATTACCATTCTGGAAACAGTCGAAAGCGCTCTGGTAATACCTGTAGTCATTCCTACGGTTCCTGTAGCTGAAAGTACCTCAAATAATACATCCGAAAGTGCAAGCTCACTTTGATTTGCCATGATTATCATTGCTGCCGCAAGGGAAAGGGTCAGGTTGATGACAAATATGGCATTTGCCTTTTTTACTTCGTCTTGTGTCAGTCTTCTGTTAAACAGATTGATATCCTCTCTGTTTCTTAGCATGGCTGCCGCATAGCATACCATAACAACGATTGTGGTAGTTTTTGCACCGCCTGCTGTAGAACCCGGGCTTCCTCCGATGAACATAAGTATCATAGTCAAAAGCTTACTGGCATCCGTTAGCGCTGCTGTATCTACGGTATTAAATCCTGCGGTTCTTGGTGTCACACTGCTAAAGAGTGCTCCTAAGAACTTTTCTACCGGTGTCATTCCTGCAAATAACTGGTTATTTTCAAACAACAGGAACAATATCGTACCCACCACTGTGAGTCCTATGGTCATGGTCAGAACAATTTTGGTATGTAATAAATATTTTTTGAAATGCCATTTATTTCTGGCAATATCATCCCATACAACAAAACCGATACCACCGATGATAATCAGTGTTACAATGACCAGATTTACCAGCACATCCCCTTCATAAGCTACTAAGGAGGAATATTCCTCGTTAATGCCCATTAAGTCAAAGCCTCCGTTACAAAAAGCAGAAACAGCATGGAAAACAGAAAAGAAAATGCCTGTTTTTACTCCAAACTGTGGAATGAAACGGATGGCAAGCAGTGCTGCTCCAATCAATTCTATGCAAAATGTACCCTGTACAATGTATTTGACCAGTCGTACAACACCTGCAAGCTCTAAAGTATTTACACTTTCATGCAGATTTTCTCTTTGCTGCAAACCAATTTTTTTATTTAGAATAATGGAAATATAAACACCTACTGTCATAAAACCAAGTCCACCTATTTGTATCAGGCAGAAAATCACCATTTGTCCAAAGGCGGTCCAATGGGTGTAGGTATCTGCTACTGCCAGTCCTGTCACACAGGTGGCTGACGTTGCCGTAAATAGTGCGGTAAAAAAGTCAGGCTCACCGGAGCGGACAGAGATGGGCAAAGTTAAAAGCCCTGCACCGATTAGGATAATCAATGCAAAGCCAAATGCCACGGTCCTTGTGGTTGAGTGATTCTTTTTCTTTTCCATTATTTTATCGATTTTTTTCAATCTGTTTGTCATTTCGTGGTCTACCTTAATTGTTCTTTTTGTTTAGAAGTATATCACAATTTTATAATTATACAAACATAAAAACGGCTGTCGATTTTTATTCGACAGCCGGTCCGTTTATCTGGAAAGTTTTTTACAAATTTCAAACTGATATTCATCAATGCCTTTTGTCATGTTCAGTGCTTCTTCGATATCGTAATCTACAAACTCGCCATGCTTATAAGCAACAACTCTGTTAGATTTGCCCTGACAGAGGATATCTGCTGCATAAGCACCCATGATTGATGCATAGAAACGGTCTTTACAGGTTGGGTTACCACCACGCTGTAAGTATCCTAAGATAGTAGCTCTGGTCTCAATACCTGTGGCTGCTTCAATTCTCTTAGCCATTGAGGTAGAGTGTCCGATTCCTTCTGCGTTTACAATAATGTGATGTGTTTTACCACGTTTTCTGCTTGCTACGATATTATTGATGAGCTCCTGCTCGTTGTAATCATATTTTTCAGGAAGAAGAATATCCTCTGCACCATTTGCTACACCTGTCCATAATGCAATGTAACCTGCATTACGTCCCATTACTTCGATGATAGAACATCTTTCATGAGAGGATGAGGTATCTCTTACCTTATCAATAGCTTCCATCGCTGTGTTAATTGCTGTATCAAAACCGATTGTATATTCTGTACATGCAATATCAAGGTCGATTGTTCCAGGTAAGCCGATGGTATTGATACCGTTTCTTGCAAGTGCCTGCGCACCACGGTAGGAACCGTCTCCACCAATTACAACAAGTCCGTCGATATTGTGCTTTCTACAGATGTCAGCAGCATGTGCCTGTACATCCGGTTCTTTCATCTCTAAACAGCGGGCTGTTCCAAGGATTGTACCACCTGTCTGGATAATATCTGATACGTCTTTTGCTTCCATATCTACAATCTCTTCATTTAAGAGACCTAAGTATCCTCTTTTAATACCTTTGACATTAACGCCGTTTGAAATACCTTTTCTTACAACTGCTCTGATTGCAGCATTCATTCCAGGTGCATCTCCACCACTCGTTAAAACAGCAATTGTCTTTATTTCCTTTGACATGGTTATACCTCCTATGTAAAGCTTCACGCTTATTTACTATTCTTTCACTTGTACATAATTCTAAAACATTTTATTTTGAATTACAATATATAATTGATAAAATTTTATCATAGTTGTATTGTTCCTTCTGTGCTGACAAAATGGTCTTTGGATGCTATGATAAAACTTAGCGATAAACTAAAGCTCAAAAAGGAGACTTTTCACAATGCATTTCAATTTTAAATCACTTTATCAAAAAGAAAATTTTGTAAAACGCCTTATCCTCGTTATATTAGCTGTTATCCTTATGGGATTTTGCCTGTCTTTTCTGGTATTGGCAGACCTTGGTACAGACCCCTGTACGCTGATGAATCTGGCTATTTCCAAAAAACTTGGTATGAGTCTTGGCAATTGGCAGGCGCTTTTTAATTGTTTTCTGTTTATTTTTGTTATTTTATTTGGTGTTGACCAGATAGGCTTTGGTACGCTGGCCAATATGTTCTTAGTTGGCTACTCCTTAGACTTTTTTACCTGGCTTTGGGTAAAAACCGGCATTGCACTTTATTTTGACTCCGCTATGGTTCGTTATATCACTTTCCCTTTTGCACTGCTTTTCTTTGTTTTTGTTGCTGCCGTATACATGGATGTGGAGCTTGGTACTTCTCCTTATGATGCCATGCCTTTTATTATCAGTAAAAAACTGACTAAAGTTCCTTTTCGTGCCATTCGCATGGGCTATGATTTTTTAGTGATTTTCATTGGCTGGCTTTTTGGGGGAAAGGTACAAATTGCAACTATTTTAATGGCGCTTTTACTTGGTCCTGTCATTTCTGCTATCGGCAAGAAGCTTGCCCCTGTTCTAAACGGAAGAACAGAGGCGTAATTTACTCCAAAACCTTTATTACTGGTTTCTGTGACGATATACGTTGTTGTTGATATTCACAGATGGCTTGCAGCTGCATCCAATGCCAAGGCAGCCTGCTCCTACATAGGTACTTACGGACAGGGGAAGTCTGTCGCACATCACGTCCATGCCCGGAAATGTCTGCTTTATTTCTGCAATCCAGGCATTTGTTTCTTCCTCTGATGTGTTCGAGGCTGCAAGCAAATAAACCTCTCCTCTGTCAGCCCAGGGCTTAAAGGTAGTTTCCAGGTCATGTTTCATTGCCTCCAGCATTTTCTGTTTTGCTTTTTCCGTAGTCAGACAGTTTTTATATGTTCCAATCGTCCCTATATCAAATTTCAGAACCGGTTTTATTGGTAAAAAGCTTGCAAGCATCGCAGCCCGCACATTGATTTTTCCACCCTGAAGTAAATGTTTCATGGATTGCACAGAAACATAAGTGACCATATTGGAACGGGATTCTTCCAGAATGTATTTGATTTCTGCTGCGGAATATCCTTCTTCTATCAGCTCTATCGCATCCATGACAGAGCGCCTGTATGGCGTGGATACACGACCTATGTCTGCTATATAGACCTTCCCCTGATATTTTTCTTCTTCTGCATACTGTGATACATTCTCATAAGTCCTGCTTATTCTACTGCTGACAGGTATATGCAGAATTTGTTCATAATCCTGCAATACGGTATCCCATAGAGATGTTACATCCAGTTTGGTTGATGGAATTGTACGAATATGTCCTTTTCCATTCATTTTCTCCCAGAAGAAATCAGCGTTCAGGGTTTCGTCTTCATAATAGTAAACATTATCTATGACAATAGGAGAAGAAAACACCTTAATTCCCATTTCTTTTGCCATTTTTCTGCTGATACCACTGCTGTTATCAACAATGATACAGATTTTTTTATGCTTTTCTTTGTCCGGTTCTGTTAAATAGTCCCATTTTCGTTTTAATCGTGCCTTACATTCGTACATCCTGGCATCTGATTCTGCAATTACTTTATTGATATCCATGCCTGCTCTGTACTCTGCACATCCCCAGGCAATTTCATAGCCCTCCCGTTTAATGACTTCATAAATGCACTGTATACTTGCTTCCACTTGTTCCAAAGTCTGGTGATAGCTGATTAATACAAACTCATCTCCACCAACTCTGTAAAATTTACTGTCGGGATTGATTCGTGTATGAAAAATATCTGCTACTGTTGCAATTGCCATATCACCTGCATCATGACCTATGTTATCATTCAATTCTTTCAGATTATTCAAATCCATGGATGATATGACACATATGTCACATTTCATATTTTCTATATCCGAATAAAAAGCATACCTGTTCAATGCACGTGTCAGAGCATCTCTTTTATACATCTGAGAATGCAGGAATAAATAATAGAATACAATAGAAGTTATGCAGACAGCATTAATCAGAAAATAACACTGTAACACTGTTTCAATTATAGTACTGACTACTGCCATCACATTAATCAGCACAATAACCGTAAGCTCTTTTTTTTCACCTATGCGATACATCTGCATCGCATACCAGCTTAATACAATGATATACATAAAGCTTACCAGGAACGGCATAAAACCAAACATTCCCTTTCGAAGCACATTTGGCTCTTCAAAGTAGAAAACAGCATGCGTAAAATAGCTGCTAAAAGCAAGCACACCATTAATCAGCAGGGGAATCATAAAAATGCGTTCTGTTCTTTTAATCTTTTCTGATACAGCGGTCATAAAGACGGCCACAGCGGCCGGACGAAGGGTATATCCGCATGCTGCTACAAAATAACGAAGCATACCGATATTTTGATAATGAGATAAATAACAGTCAATGCTGTCCGTAATAATTAATATATTTGCACACAAACAACCAAGGAAAAAATCCCTGGTCTTTGTTTTACTTAAGGTTCGATTGGTATACAGAAAAATATACATGTAACTGACGATTAGTAATTGTGGAAAGTTTACCTGGAATAAATAAAAGTACATTATCTTTCTCCTATTTCATTTTCCTTCCTCTAAACATATCGTAATCCATGTAACAGCGCCCCTCTCGCTGTTTTTATGCTAAAAGTTCTCTAAGCGCTGCATTTGCCTGTTCAAAGCTGGTAAGCACAATGCCTTGCATGCCGACAGCCTTAGCCCCTTCTACATTTTCTTCTCTATCGTCTATAAAAACACATTCAGAAGCCTTTAAATGATACTGCTTTAACAGCTCCTCGTAAATCTCTGCCTCCGGTTTTATCATTTTTACAACACCTGACACAATTTTACCGTCTACATACTTTAAAAAAGGAAAGGAACCTTGTTCCTCATGCATGGCAAACAGGTTTTTCGGATAATTGGAAATAATATATACACCCAGACCCTCTCTTTTTAAGGTTTTAATCCAGGGTACTGCATAATCGTAAGGGCGAACCAACTCTGCCCTGTGCTCCCATACATGCTCAAAAGCCTCAGCATTCTCTTTATTTCGTTCCTTTAGCTTTTCGTAAATTTCCTCATCACTTATAGTTCCATGGTCATAAGAATGCCATAATTCACTTCCAAAAACACTTTTTTCAAATTTATCTTGAATATCCTCAGGGATTCCAAGCTCTTCCATCATCTCGCGCCATCTGAAATCTACAAGAACATTTCCTACATCAAATACTACGTTTTTAATCATACTTTCCTCTTGTCTTCCTACTACAATAATTCTCAATCTTATTTTCGTCTTATTTCTATGATATAACATCTTAAGAAATGTGGCAAGAAAAAAGCGTGACCTATAAGGTCACGCCATTTTGCTGTAAAAGTGCCTGTGCGCTTTCTACGGAGTCTACTCCTGTTTTATTTTTAATTGGTGCAAATTCATAATTTCTAACTACCTCAAAGGATAAGCAGTTCTCTAATAAATGAATCATATCTAATACTAAAAGCTCGAACTTGTAACCATTTGGTGTTTCCGGTTTATGGAAGTTACCTTCCTTGTCGATGTAAGGGATTTTCTTTTCTACCACATGAACCGGCATTTTGGCATTCATGATTTCTTCCAGTTTATCTACTCTGAAGAGGTAATTTAAGATTACACCGAAGTTATAAGACAAGTCTCCATTCGGCTCTCTGGAATTGATGATTTCCTCTGTCATTTCGTAATACTCTACGATAGAAGGTTTTCCATCCTCTAAGCAAAGCACACCAACCTTTTCATTTGGCTCTGCCTTTCTTACTACCTTTGCACCGCTGACACGTCCTGAGTCTAAGGTTGCTCCTACAAAGACAGGGTCTGCAATACGCTGTAATACGTTATCTACTGCAAAGATATTTAACCATTCAATACCTCTTTTATGTACATCGTCTACAACACCATTTACTGCCATAGAATAGAACCAGCCACCGTTTCCATTTGGTGATAAAGAAAGGGAATCTGCTGCTTCCATTAAAAGCTTTCCATCATAGTCTACAGATGGTGCCATTTCCTGCTTGAAGAAAGCTACATATTCCTTTGGATAACCAAAGTAATTCTTTTCTTCAAAGAAAGCTACTGTTTCATCGTTATTTTTGTCACTTGTCATAATGTAAAGTGGAACAAAGCAGCCTGCCTTGTCTGTTACATCTAATAAGTTTCTAATCAGTCTTTCAAAAATGTAAACATCCTTTGTGATACCGATGTTATACTTTCCTTTTGGTCCGTCTGAACCAAGTCTGGTGCCTTGTCCGCCTGCTAATAAAACGGCTCCGACTTTTCCCTGTCTGATAGCCTCTAAGCCTTTTGCCTCGTAAGCAGCTTTGTTTGCTTCAATTTCTGAAACCTCTAATGCTGATAATGGCTCTAATTTGCCTCTCTCCTGAGCTGCTTCTTTATTTCCGGCCATTGCTACCATATCCCAGTCAATCTTTTCAAGCTGTGCTGCAAGCTTTTTCTTTCCTGCATCATCAAGCTTTTCATAAGCCTCAATAATATGTTCCTGTCCATGTTCCTTAAGGCTTGTGAATAATTCGTCCTCTCTCATAATTACCCTCCATATTGAATCTTTATCAAATCATACAAATACTTTATATTTCATAAATTCGATTCTTTTTCATGCAATATCGTGTATTAATACAATCTCCCAGTAAATACATACAAATAAATTTATACTATACTATTCCATGATTTGCAAATCAATTTTCCTGTTTTTCTATATTTTGAGAATATCTGACCACATAAATAAATATAAACACTTTTTTTCATTCAGTTTCCACAATAATTTCTTATTCATCAAAGAAACCGTAAGGTATAACTCCTTACGGTTTACTGTCTTCATTTTTGAGTATTATCTCTCAATTAAAATCATTGCATCTGTAATTCTGTTAGTAAAGAATCCTACGTTTCCGTTTTCACTTACCTGCATTGTTTTAGCAAGTTCGTATTCCATTGTTAATGGATTACATGTGAAAATGTATGCTGTTTTTCCAACGTACACAATTCCAACGTGTACATTGACACCAATTTCGTTGTTAAGTTTTGTTTTTGTAGCTGCTTTTAAGCTATAAGTATCAAACTGTTCAGCAAAATTATCAACTACTGATAAAGTACAGCCTAATTCTAACTCTGCAATGTCTTTTGTCATCTCACCAGCATTAATTGTAAATCCAATACCGTTACCTAAATGAGCTAATAAGTAAATATTACGTCCATGGTATTTTTCAATTAATGCAAGATTTAATCTAGTTTTAGAAGAAATATCCACATTAACACTTCCTAATCCATTTATTAGTGGTGTAGCTGCAAGTGGTGTATCCATTTCTTCAATCGTAGTCAATACTGATAGTGAATCATTATCGTTGCTATTTGAGCTACTGTCTGAACTGTCATCTGAGCTACTATCAGAGCTACTATCAGAAGAACTGCTATCTGATGAGGAATTACCATTATTATTTGTAGGAGGAACTACATTGCCCTTAATAGAGCCATCTGTCTCTTCTCCAGGTGTAACATCCTCTGAAGCTGTTCCACCAATTGAGCTTCCTGTTTTTGCATTTTCTGTTAAAACAAGGAATCCGTTTGTATTAATTGTTCCGTCTGCATTTCTGCTAATTCCGGTAAATTCTAATGTTTCAAACCAGTTATCAGCAACTGTCACACCTTCTGTATTCTTAGAAGTCTTAGAATCTACATCCCAGAAGAAGTTTGTTGCATTCTTTACCTTAGATGTATCCTGTGAGCCTACAAACTTAAATGTCTCAGATGTATTAAGTCCTACATTCTTTCTATATGAGATAACTCCTTCTGCTGCATAGTCTGTATTTACTGCTGTATTGGTATAGAATGCTACGTTATAGCTTCCATTATCAAAGGATACGCAGTCGTATGCCTGAATATCAGGGCAGCTGTTAGAATCGATACCCTTTGCTTTGTTATAGAATGCAATAGAGTTACGGAGTTCATGGTAGCCTGACATGCTGTCTCCACCCATCTTAAATCCGTTACCGTTTCCTGCATCTACTTCAACACCGTCAAGGTCTAAATCACCTGTTCCGCCATCTGCTCTTAATACATAACCATTTTTGTATGCAACAGAGTTCTTGATAACTACCTTTCCAATGCATCCTGACTGAACCTTTGCAAAAAGATCCCATCCATCATCAGCATTGTGATGTGCGATACATCCATCAAAGACGTTTCCTTCACCTACTGTTAATTTAGCTGCAAAACCGTCTGCATCTTCATAACCCTTATCTGCGTTGAGATAAGAGGTACAGTTCAAAATCAGGTTGTTGCTTGGCCACTGGTCAAATTCATCAGTTCCTAATAATCTACTAATCTGGATACCTGTGTTACCATTCTTATAAGCATTAATCTGATCTAAGGTATTATGGTTACCGGATACCTGAACACCCTTCTGAGCATCTGCTGATCTTGTAACGTCAAATCCCTTGAAGTACCAGTAATCTCCTGCAAGTATCATACCTGCACAACGTCCACCGAAATCAAATACCGGTCTTGTTGAAGCCTCCGGATCTGCAATCATGTAAATCATCTGATCTGCAGTACCATTGATTCCTCTTTCTACCTTAACTGTTTTTGTTAAGTTATAAGTACCTTCCATGATAACAATTGTCTGTCCAGGCTGTACATATTTTACTGCTGTGTAAATATCAAGAGGATTTTGTTTTGTACCATTTCCTGTTGCTGTACCCTTTGCTGAAACATAGAGAGCATCTCCTGCCTCACCAAAGTTCTTGTAGATTACAGTATGTGTGAAGGTTTTCGCATCATAATTTTCCATAATCTGGTATTCGCCCGGTATATAATCTTCATCAGGTGTAAATGTTACTGTAAAGGTTGTATTTCCATAAGCTAAGGTTGTTGGAATTACAATATCTTTATTTGCATCTATATGCTGATTTGTTACTTCATTTTTATTATTATCTACAATTACTAAATCACCGTCTGCATTACCTCTGAATACAAGGTCGTATTCTGCTGTATTTGATACAGTTGCTGATGTAATTGCATAATTTGGAATTACTTCTTCAATTTCATGCTCTTCTGCAGGATCGTCATCTGCAGGGTTAATTGTTGTTAATTCAATATTGGTTGCTGTAATTCTTGCATTTCTGGATGCGAAGAAGCCTACATAGATAGCATCTTCTTCAATCTGTGTTAATGCGGTTCTCTCTAAATCATAGTATTTGTTGCTTCCAATTACATTTCCGTCCATATCCATGTAGGTAAGAATGTAACCGGTATTATTTCTCTGAATAGAAAGCTTAAAGTCTGTTACTAAATTTTTCTGGCTTCCTGTTGGCTCTGGGTCTGTATAGTTACCAATGATATTATAAGTTCCAGCGCCTAATGCTCCACAGCTTGCTTCCAAGGTGTCTGTTACTGTAGTAAAGCCAGCTGGCATTGAAATTGTTCCTGCCTTAATATCAGCTACATCCTGTGCTGTTACGCCAAGTTTTGCTGTTGAACCGATACCAAGCTTCATGGAAATCTTAGCTGCTGTTGTATCAGATGTTACATCCTCGCCATCATAGTAATATTCAATTTTTGAAGCAATTGCCTGATAAGAGTTGTTCCAGAATGCTGTAGCATCACCATTTGGTCCAACTGTATCTGATACCATCAGACCGAAGCCTTCCTGTCCGTTTGATAATTTCCAGCTATCTACATGAATATCTGCTGTTAATGTAAAGTTCTCTGTTTCAGGATCCATCTTTGCATAATAGAAAGCAAGTCCGTCTGTAGAGCCCGGTACAATCTTACCTTTTCCGTTTTCACTGTAAACAGTTACTTCTCCATCTAAAGCGCTTCCTTCATATCCATTATTAGCTGTATTTGTGCTTGAACCATATGCACTGAAGCCCCATACACGCTGTGCTTCTTCTGTTACTTTCACTTCCGCAGCATCTGATGCCTCACTGACATCTTCTCCTCTTACGGCTGTTACTGTAAAGCTGTATGTTTTTCCAATTTCCAGTCCTTCTACTACATAAGAAAGGTCTGTTGTTTCAAATGTATCTGTCGATTTGAAAATCAGTAATGTTGTTGAGGTTGCTTTTACTAAATATTTTTCAGCTTCTTTTACTTCATTCCAAACAACTTCAACCTTTCCTCCACCAATACTTGTTGCTGTAGCAATGACAGGCTTTGTTAATGGAAGAGAGAATGCAAATTCTTTTGTAGCTGCTGATACTTTGTCTTCTTCGTTTTCACGGATACCACGTACTTCAAATGTATAAGTACCTGATGCTTCCGGTGTAAATGTTACTGTCTGTGGAGCTGTTTCCTTAGATGTTTTCTTTGTAGCTACAACATTTCCATCTTTATCAGTCATAGTTACTGCTGCTGCATCTGCTCCGTCATAACCGATATTTGCATCAATTGTTACGACAATTTCGTTTGCATTTTCTGCATTTAGAGCTACTTCCGTGATTTCCGGAGCATTTACTGTTGCCCAGTCTGCTCTTGCAGGTTTTGAAGAACCTGTTGGAGTTTCTGTTACTTCAATTTTGAAGAGATAGTTATTATTAATATCTCCACCTAAGTAGTAAGTTCCTGCTTCTTCTAACTTTAATGTAGAAATACATACTGCATTCTTTGCTACTGTATCTGTAGTTACTGCAACCTGTTCTCCTGATGCATTTAAAATTGCTATCTGACGGTTATCATCTCCGCCTTCTGCCCACCATACCTTTACAGATGATGGATTGCTTGTTGTAAACTTCACTGCATTCTTTTCAGTAGAAACTTTTCCACCAAGATTCAGTCTCTGTGCGGATGCATAACCATCTTCAAAAGTTTTTGAACTTGAATCTACTTTTGATTTTGCACTGTAAATAATTGTAAAGTACTCATCAGTTCCGGCTTTTTCTTCTTCGCCATCTGCTTTTGTACCCTGTGCAGCAGCTGCTAAAGCACTTGTTTCAAGAGTCATTGTGAATGGTTCTGCTACAACCGGAGCCTGCTCTGTTACTTCTAATTTGAAGAGATAGTTGTTATTGATATCTCCACCTAAGTAGTAAGTTCCTGCTTCTTCTAACTTTAATGTAGAAATACATACTGCATTCTTTGTTACTGTATCTGTAGTTACTGTTACCTGTTCTCCTGATGCATTTAAGATAGCTATCTGACGATTATCATCTCCGCCTTCTGCCCACCATATCTTAACTGTTGCCGGGTTACTTGTTGTAAATTTCACTGCATTCTTTTCAGTAGTTGCTTTTCCACCAAGGTTTAATCTCTGTTCTGATGCATATCCATCTTCAAAAGTTTTTGAACTTCCATCAACCTTTGATTTTGCACTATAGATTACAGTAAAGTAATTCTCTGTTCCGGCTTTTTCTTCTTCGCCATCTGCTTTTGCACCTGCTGTAAAAGCGGTTAAATCTTTAGATTCAAATACAAATACCTTTTCTTCAACCGGTTCATCATCACCCGGTGTTTCCGGTGCATCGATTTTTCCATCCGGTGTTACGATGTCCATATCTTTGTCTGCAAAAGCATCCCAGTCACCTAAGAAAGCTTCTACAGAAACTACTGTTCCATCAGCTAATGCTGCATTTTCAATGCTTGCATAGGTCTTAGCCCATGATACACGAGATGCACTGTTATCAATGCCCTCTACCATTTCATAGGTTCCAAACTCGTAAACATTATCAGAAGTTCCGCTTAAGGTTGAATTCCAGCCTACCGGTGCAATCAGAGAAGTACCATCGTTTGCTGGATCAATGATTGTTGCATAGTAAACAACTTCACTGGTGTTTGCCTGCCATGGTCTTCCTAAATATCCAGGCTTAGAAACCTCTTCTGATGCTGTATTTACACCTGGCTCTGTAGAAGTGATTGTACAGTTGTACATGAGGTAACCTCTGCCTGACTTCTGCTGAGCTGCTGTAATATATCCTACATCATTGCTGTCTTCCATTGTGTTGAATACAAGATTACATTTTGCAAATACTGCTGTCATTGGTCCAAAAATGTAATCTGTTCCACCATAGATATCACAGTCATAGAATGCTGCTGTTGTGCTTGTTCCACCATATAAGGTGTCCTGACGGCCAATGAAGCTGCAATGATCGAAGGAAGCTTCACTTACATTGTTTGTCATAGCAAGAGCTGCTGCTCTTTCTACATATTTCTTATTCTGTACTGTTGTATCTCCAGCCTTCATGTCAGCTCTCTTTACACTGCCCTCTTTTGCACTGGACTGTGCTACGATTACATCATTTGCTGCCTT
>CAMBAN010000061.1 GCA_945864145.1 uncultured Lachnospiraceae bacterium
GGCATGGGTCTGCAGGGTTCCGGTCATTTCCCATGAATCAGATATGACACCGGGTCTTGCCAATAAGCTTTGTATTCCTGTAGCAACCAAGGTATGTTGCAATTTTCCGGAAACTTTGCAAAATTTACCTCCTCAAAAGGCAGTTCTGACAGGCTCGCCTATTCGTGAGGAGCTGACAAAGGGAAATAAATTTAAAGCTATGGAAATTTGCCATTTTTCTTCCGGGAAGCCAATTGTACTTGTGATTGGTGGAAGCCTTGGTGCAAGTGGTGTTAACAAGCTGGTAAGAGATGCGCTTCCTCAGTTGTTAGAAGATTTTCAGGTAGCGCATATTTGCGGTAAGGATAAGGTGGATAATTTGCTTCTGACTACTCCTGGTTATAAGCAGTTTGAATATGTAAAGGAAGATTTAAAGGATTTATTTGCTATGGCAGATGTAGTGATTTCCAGAGCAGGTGCAAATGCGATTTGCGAGTTGCTTGCGCTTAGAAAGCCGAGTCTTTTAATTCCGTTACCGGCAACCAGCAGCCGTGGTGACCAGATTTTAAATGCAAAGAGTTTTGAGGCACAAGGCTTTTCGATGGTAGCTGATGAAGATGAATTGACGCCATTCACTTTAGTAGAAAAGGTTCATGAGCTATACTTCAACAGACAGTCTTATATGGAAGCGATGCAAAACTGCAATCAGCGAAATTCTATTCAGATTATTATGGATTTAATTACAGAGGTAACAAAATAACCATGGAAAATTTAATTTTTAGTTTACATGCGACCATTCCTATTTTTCTGGTTATGGTCGGAGGTTATCTTTGTAAACAGATAAAAATGGTAGATGACCATTTTGTAAAGATTTTGAATTCCTTTAACTATAAAATTACTTTGCCGATTTTATTGCTCACAGATATTGCAGAAGCGGATTTCTATGCAGTGTGGGATACAAAGTTTGTATTGTTTTGCTTTTTGGTGACACTGTTTTGTATTCTTGTGATTTCTATTTTGGCAAAGCTTTTTATAAAGGATAAGAGCATCATTGGTGAATTTATTCAAGCCTCTTATCGAGGTAGTGCAGCAGTTCTAGGAGTAGCGTTTATTCAAAATATTTATGGGTCCAGTTCGATTGCACCGTTAATGATTTTAGCAACAGTCCCTTTATATAATGTAGCGGCAGTGATAATTTTATCTTTTACGGCACCGGGAAGTACGGGGCTTGATAAGAATAATCTCAAAAAATCATTGAAGGGAATTGCGACAAATCCGATTATTATAGGCATTTTTCTTGGTATGGTAATTTCCATGACAAGAATAGAAATCCCATTTATTTTAAACAAAACCTTACATAACTTTTCGGTGTTAGCTACGCCACTTGCTTTGATTGGTCTTGGTGCAGGATTTGAAGGCAGAAAGGCGCTTGCAAAAATAAAGCCGACACTGATTTGCTCTTTGACAAAGCTTTTTATCATGCCGGCTATTTTTTTACCAATGGCAGCCATGTTAGGCTTTCGTGATGAAAAGATGGTAGCAATTCTGATTATGTTAGGTGCACCTACTACAGCAAGTACCTATATCATGTCTAAGAACATGGGTCATGAGGGTGTATTATCTTCAAGCTGTGTGGTGGCAACAACATTTTTAAGCTCCATTTTCATTACGCTTTGGTTGTATTTTTTGAAATTATATGCGTTGATTTAATGAATTAAGCTTTTAAAAGTTCATCGATGTTTGCAACAATCAATTCCAGATTTTTTGTAATATCAGAGTCAATCTGGTATTTTAAAAGCTCATTTAAAATATTTCTGGCTCTTCTGGTATCGTATACCTCAAGAGCTTGAAAGGCTTCGTTTAACTGATTTCCCCATTCCTGAAAGCTAATCTGCTTTCCGTTTGCATCTGTTGCATGATTTTTTAGACCTAGTGATGTAATATAGCTGGTAAAAAGGTCGCATGCCTCATCCCATTCAAAAGATAATTTTTCCCAATTTGCCTGAACAATATCCAAATTACCTGCATAAGCCTCCATTTCATGGAAAAAGGCTGTGTCAGTCAGATTTTTTAAACCCAAAGCATTTGCTTTCACACGTAAAGCGTGAACCTTTGCACCATATTGCAATAAGGTGTCAGCCTCTAATAAAGAAAAGAGTTCGTCTTCTTTTCTATGGCTTTCTCCTAAAAAGGTCAGTACAAGATCATTGTATTTTTCTACATTACCATCTATTGCCTGAAGTGCAGTGTCTATATCGATGTTATTTTTAGATAGATAACGCATTTTGATTTTACAGTCTGTGACAAAGGTATCGGGAAATTCCTGTAGTTCTGTCAGTGTTTTTTTTGCTTCATTTGCCATCATAGATAGATTTTGTTTCTTTAACAGAAGTTCTGTTCTACTGGTAATTGCATAAAATAACGGGAAAGAAGCACAAAAACAAATAAGTCTTGGAAGCAGATAAAGACATGCCTGTCCTAGTATTTGCAAGGATAGAATACGTCTTCCTTCACTCTTTTCTAAATAAATAAAATTATTGTCCCATGCTCCAAAATAGAGTGATAAAAAATAGGAAAGTATGAAGCCACAAATACACAGACTAAAGGTGTATTTTGTAATACGTTTGGAATAATATTGGCAGGCAATCAGCATAGGAAACATCCATATAACAGCAGCATAATAAGATACGGATACTGAAAAAACAAAAATTGCAACGATACTGATACTGATTAGAAATTTCGTGAAAAAGCAGACACCTTTTTTGCCAACTTTGGAAACTTCATTAAAATGTCCGATATGATATACAAAGGTTGGAACCAACAAAAGAATAACACAAACTGGCGCAGTAAAAAGAAAGCTTCTTGTCGGTAGTGAAATGATATGGAGCAAAGAAAATGCCCATAAAAAAACAACAATACCAGCCATTACGTTTAACCAGACCAGCATCGTCTTATTGGTATATTGTCTATTCTCCAAAAAAATGTGGTTATAATCCATGGTATCCCTCCGGTAGAAAAAATAAGTTCTCCTTCGTGATACTCCCCCAACTCCTTAACTACTAATATTTTATCATAGAGAAAAGTAGCAGAAAAGCGAAAAGGTGTGTTCTTGTTTTGGAAAAATGCATAATAAAAACCCGGGAGACATTATGAAACCCGGGTTCTGAGATGCTTTGTTATTCAGCAATTTTGAACTGATTCTTGAACTTCTGCATGAGTGTGCAGGCAAAGAAAAGAATCAGGGTATCAATTGGCAGCATAACAGCATTTTTGATAATTCTTGCCGGGAGTAAGGCAAAGAATCCTTTTCCGTAAAGCAAGGAAATCCAGAGAGTATTGAAACCACAGTTTACAACGAGCTTGCAAATCAATTCAGGGATGAATACACGCCAGATTTTTACAGGTTTATTGTATAGGAAACATCCATAAATTAAGCCTGCGAGCATGGCATCAAAGGTAAATCCAAAGAAGAAAGTACCTGTTGGTTTTACAAGAAATTTCAAGATATCCATCATACCGGAAAAAAAGCATCCGACTACCGGTCCAAAAAGAAAATCAACCATTCTGTTTGGAATACCGGAAAAACCGATACGGATGTAGGGACCAAGGTCGATAGAAGCAACAAAATTGAGCACAATGCCCAGTGCAGCCATAAGACCGCAGAAAGTGATATTCTGTGTTTTTTTCAAAGCTTTCACAGAATTCAAGTAAAACTGTTTCATTTTTTGCATAAAAAAACCTCCTTTATGCAGTTTTCCTTTCACTACATAACGGAGATATAGTACTCTATCTTCTATGTAGCAGCGGGATGCGAACACTATACCGCAAGCTTTGATGCCCACCTTTGGGCTGCTTTTCGTCCCTATGACAACTCCCTGTTCATAAGGCACTTAACGCATAACGTTCTACTCTGCAAATGAATAAATATTAGATACAAGCGGTAGTATACATGGCTTTACAGGTTTTGTAAAGAGAAAAAAATTTGTTAGTAAAAAATATTTTGTTAGTTTATAGTTTATTCACATAATTATACTGGACATTCCTTGTGAAACACACTAAAATGTGACTATAGTGTGAAAAGAACTTCTAATTGCTCAGAACAATGGTTCTTTCGCAAAGAAGTTCTAAGTTTCACACAGGAAAAAGCTAAAGCTTTTTCATACTTAGTTGTGCAGAAATGAGGGATTTAATATGGGATTGATTAGAGTTTTAAAAGAGTCCATTAAGGGCGAGTTAGCAGACCAGTATTTAGATTATTTTAACTGTGATACTTTGTCTGAGGATGTTTTAGTTGCAAAAGGAATAAAAAAAGGGAAAAGGGGTACTGTATCAGATGTTATCAGTAATGGTTCCGGTATTGTAGTGAATGAAGGACAGTGTGCACTCATTGTTTCGCAGGGGGCAATTACTGAAGTATGTGCGGAACCGGGGATTTATACCTATAACAGCTCGACAGAGTCTTCCGTTTTTTATGGTGAATTTGCACAGAGTCTTGAAGCAAGCTTTGCACAGTTTGGCAGACGCTTTGCACATGGCGGTATAGCTGCTACAGACCAGAGAGTTTACTATGTAAATATCAAAGAAATTATGAACAACAAGTTTGGCACAAGTAATCCTTTGCCATTCCGCGTTATTGATGCAAGAACAGGTATTGATTTTGATATCAGTGTGCGTTGCTTTGGTACTTATACGTTTCGCATTACTGACCCTATTCTGTTTTATAAAAATGTATGTGCAAATGTGACAGGTGAATTTAAACGTGCACAGATAAGCAATCAGCTGCGTGATGAGATGCTGCATGGCATGATTTCTGCTTTTGATAAGATTGCAAGTCTTGGTGTGCGTTATAGTGAGATTGGTTTACATACAGAGGAGCTTCGAGCTTCCATCATGGAAAATCTGAAGGAAACCTGGACAGACAATAGAGGTATTGATTTAGTCAGTCTGAATTTCCAAAGTATCGATATTCCACCAGAGGATTTGGCCCGCATTAAAGAAATTCAGTATGATGCTGTCTATACCAATGCAAGCATGCTTGGTGCAAAGCTTGGTCTTGCACAGGCGGAGGCAATGAAAAATGCAGCAGCAAATCCAAATGGTACACCGATGATGGCATTTGCGAATATGAATATGGCCGGTGCTATGGGAAATCAAACCAATTTCTCAGGTATGGTTGCAAATGGTCAGGGTATTGCCCCGGTAACAGCAGGAGTGAACACTCCTGAGGGTTGGGTATGTCCTACCTGTAAAACGGTAAATAAGGGCAAATTCTGTCCGGAGTGTGGAGCAAAGAAGCCTTCCGGAGCACTTTTATATCGCTGTGATAAGTGTGGATGGGAGCCTGCTGACCCTTCTAACCCTCCAAAATTCTGTCCGGAATGTGGAGACCCGTTTAATGACGCTGATGTAGTAAAATAAAAAGGCCCCTCAGGCTGATTTTGTTCAGCCTGGGGGGTAGTTTTATTTTATAAGTCCTTTATGTATCCATTTTCCCTGTTTATAACGGGCAATGCTGACAATGCCGACCAAAGCCCAGGTAAGACCGGTTGTATAGAAAATGCCCCACATACCTATCATTGGGATTTTGGTTAAAGGTACTGCAAAGCCGATTCGTCCGGCAATTTCCATCAAACCGTTAATCATGGAGTAAACAGCATCTCCAGCGCCGTTTAATACGCTTCGTGCAACGTAAATCATACCAAGCATGAAGTAAAACCAGCTTGTAATGGCAAAGCCCCTTGCACCAATTGCAATAACCTCTGCATCCTGTACAAAAACGCCTACAATCTGTTTGCCAAAAAACTGTCCCGGAATCAGCATAATAAGACTGAAAATCAGGACAAAGATGACACCAATGCGATATCCTTTTTTTACACGGTCCAGCTTTCCGGCACCAATATTTTGTCCGGTATAGGCTGTGATAGCGGCACCAAGTGAGCTGTAGGGCTGCTGTACCAGTTGTTCAATACGACCAAGAGCTGTATTTGCAGCAACCACACTTTCCCCAAAGCCATTGACCACACGCTGTAAAAAAATGCAGGAAAAGGCAATTAAGGAATTTTGAATTGCAATGGGAAGCCCCAGGGTAAAGCATTTTTCTATAATCATTATTTTTAACTCAAGCTTATAAAGCGCGTTTTTAAAATAAGGGATTTTTATATATGCGTAAATAAAGGAGCCAATGGCGGCAATCAACTGTGCAATTACGGTTGCCAGGGCAGCACCCATAACGGACCACTGGAAGCCTAAAATAAATAACAAATCCAAGCCAATATTGATAAAGCAGGAAACTACCATGAAATAAAGTGGTGTCTTTGAGTCACCAAGGGCTCGAAGAATAGCTGCAATACCATTGTAGGCTGCGACAGCTAAAATACCGGCACAGGAAACTCGCATATAAGTAACTGCATCCTCTAAAATACTTTCCGGGGTGTTCAATAGCACAAGTACTGCTCTTGCAAGTCCTACACTGATGACAGTCATGATAGCAGATACGATGGCAAGCAGATAAAGACCGTTTACAATGGAACGCTCTACCATATCATCGTTTTGTGCACCAAAGTACTGGGATATGACAACACCCACACCGGCTGAGATACCAAAACTCATGGAAAAGAATAAAAAGTTTAAGGAACCTGTGGCACCGACGGCAGCAAGGGCGTTAGCGCTTACAAATCTTCCTACAATAATGGAATCCACCATATTATAAAATTGTTGGAACAGGTTACCAATAAGCATTGGTAAAGTGAACATCAATAATAGCTTAGCCGGATTCCCTTCCGTCATGCTGTATACGACTTTTTTATTCATAAGATATCTTCTCTCTTTCTTGGAAAATATACTATTATGGTAGCATACCAAAAAACATTTGCAATCGGTTTCCAAAAACAGGATAGAAACAAACAATTATTTGATTTGTTTTTACTACTTTTAAATTACACATATAAATCAGCATCCACAGAAAGCTTTCCCTTTCGGGTTTCATGGGATTTCCCAAGGTAAATGAATTTTCCATAGCCTCTGACGGAGACTCGGTCTCCGGGCTTTAGCGTGCCGCTGTTATTCTCGTAAATGCGTCCATTGACAAAGACCTTCTGCCCTTGAAAAAGCGTCAATACCTGACTTCTGGATAAATGATAGAGCTTTGCAAGGATGCCATCTGCCCGTTCGGAGCTGACCAAAACACTGCTTCTTTCCAGCCTGGTAATGGTAGAAGATGGAAAATCCGTAGTTATGGTGCATTTGACATGGGTATGCTTTACCTGAGTCAGATTTTCCAGTAAATAAGGTGCCATTTTTTCTGTGCAGAATAAATATGCTGTTTTTTCAACAATGATGATGTCTCCTAAAGTGGCTCTGTCGACCCCTAAGTTCATTAAGGCACCAAGATAATCCCTGTGGGAAAGCTGCTCGCCGAACTTTTCTATAACAGGTTCTATTTTCATACAGACAATTGGGAAGGCTTCCTCGTAGCCACAAAGCTCCTCACTGCCAAAACGCAGCATGACACGCTCACAGTCTCCGGTGCCGCCAAAGAGAGTGACAGGTACATAGGAAAGCTCCCGCTCCATGGAAAAATAGGTATTCTGTTCTGCCATGGAAAGAAAGTTCGTGAACAGATACTGGCTGTTGTTATAGGATTTATCAGCAAGCTCAGTCAGTCTTTTTCTAAATAAGGTTTCTTCTGCATCCATTAATTTTCATTTTCCTCCATCATGGTTTCTAAATAGCCTCTGTCCCAAAGCAGGATTTTGAGCTTTTTGGCAGCTTCTACAGCGGGCTGGGTAAAATACTGGTTCGTCAATACACAGCCTACCATTTTGTCATAGTAATCACGACCTGCATAGGCTTCCTGTACCGCTTTTACACCGACGGGGGCCTGGTAGCGCTTGCACTGAATTGCATAGGTTACGCCGTCTTTTTCAGCCAGAATATCAATGCCATAATCACCGCTGCCTTTTGTGACTTCCACATCTATAAAGCCTCTGCTTTCCAATAAATCAGCACAGTAATACTCAAAATCCAATCCTTCCATTTCGTCTAAATGTCTGCTTTTTCTGCTTTTCTTAAAATGTCTGCATACAATTAAAACTGCGGATGCTACTAAAATAAGGGCAGCAATGATACCGCAGATATAAATCCATTCTCCTGTTTTCATGTGTCCAATCCTTTCTGTAGTTCTATTATACAATCAGAACATTTGTTTGTAAATAGAAAGATATAACTGTAGCAGCAACTAAAATATTTTAAAAATGAGTAAAATGTTTATTGTATAAGGTACGTTATGTTGCTATAATCAAGGTATCGGCGCAGGTAGAAAATGCGCGAAAAGAGTAGGGATTTTTAAATTGGGAGGTTACACATGGGACGTGACGTGAAAGCAACAAGAGAGGCTATTTTGGCAGGGAAAACAGCACTTGGTATTGAATTTGGTTCTACCAGAATCAAGGCCGTGCTGGTAGACGAAAAAAATGAAGTCATTGCAATTGGTACACATGACTGGGAAAATCAGCTGGTGGACAATATCTGGACCTATAGTTTAGAGGCTATCTGGGCAGGCCTGCAGGATTGTTATCAAAATCTGGCAAAGCAGGTAAAGCAGGAGTTTGATACAGAGATTGAGACTCTTGGGGCAATCGGCTTTAGTGCCATGATGCATGGCTATATGGCATTTAATGAAAAAGATGAGCTTTTGGTGCCATTCAGAACCTGGAGAAATACGATTACACAGGAAGCAAGTGAGGAATTGACAAAGCTCTTTGCGTATCATATTCCGCAGAGATGGAGCATTGCCCATTTATATCAGGCAATTTTAAAGAAAGAGGAGCATGTAAAGGATGTCAATTTCTTTACTACCTTAGCAGGCTATATTCACTGGCAGCTTTCCGGGAAAAAGGTATTAGGTGTTGGAGAAGCATCAGGCATGTTCCCAATTGATATTCATACAAAGAAATTTAATGAAAAAATGATAGCTCAGTTTGATGAGCTTGTGGCTGACAGAGGCTTTGGCTGGAAGCTGGCAGATATTATGCCTGAGGTACTTGTTGCCGGTGACAATGCAGGTACTTTGACAGAAAAGGGTGCAAAGCTGTTAGACGTAACAGGCAAATTGAAGGCTGGTATTCCGATGTGTCCTCCTGAGGGAGATGCGGGTACAGGTATGGTTGCTACAAACAGTGTAAAAGAGCGCACCGGTAATATTTCAGCAGGAACTTCCGTTTTTGCCATGGCTGTTTTGGAAAAAGACCTGTCAAAGGCTTATGATGAGTTGGATTTGGTTACAACACCGGAGGGTAGTCTGGTAGCTATGGTACACTGTAACAACTGTACCTCTGACTTAAATGCATGGGTAAATATCTTTAAAGAATTCCAGGAGGCAATGGGACAAAAGGTAGATATGAATGAGCTTTATGGAACCCTTTACAGAAAGGCTTTAGAGGGAGACAACGACTGTGGCGGACTTTTGGCATACAACTATTTTTCCGGAGAGCATGTTACAGGCTTTGAAGAAGGCAGACCTTTATTTGTGAGACGTCCTGATTCAAAGTTTACATTGGCAAACTTTATGAGAGTAAATCTATTCACCGCATTAGGTGCTATTAAAATCGGTATGGATATCCTGGCAAAACAGGAAAATGTGACCTTAGATGAAATCATGGGACACGGTGGACTGTTTAAGACAGAGGGCGTTGGTCAAAAGGTTGTGGCAGCAGCTATCAATACACCTGTCTGTGTGATGAAAACAGCAGGAGAAGGCGGTGCATGGGGTATTGCCATTCTTGCAAATTATATGCTTCAAAAGAAGGGTGAATCTTTGAGTGATTACTTAAATGCAGCTGTATTTGCAGGAGAAGAGTCAAGTCGTATGGAGCCGGATGCAAAGGATGTTGCAGGCTTTGAAGCATTTATTGAACGATATAAAAAGGGACTTGTAATAGAACGTGCAGCAGTGGATAACTTATAAGCAGGAGGCAGCTATGTTAGAAGAATTAAAGCAAAAAGTATATGAAGCAAATATGGACTTACCTAAATATGGACTTGTGACCTTTACCTGGGGCAATGTAAGTGCCATTGACAGAGAAAGTGGTCTATTTGTCATTAAGCCAAGCGGTGTCGATTATGACCTTCTAAAACCGGAGGATATGGTTGTTATGGACTTAAACGGCAATAAAGTGGAGGGAAAATACAACCCGTCTTCAGATACAGCAACTCATCTGGAGCTGTATAAGGCATTCCCTGAAATCGGCGGAATTGTTCATACACATTCTACTTATGCGACCAGCTGGGCACAGGCAGGAAGATCGATTCCCTGCTATGGAACCACGCATGCGGACTATATGTATGGGGAAATTCCATGCGCCAGAGTGCTGACTCAGGAAGAAATTGATGAAGGCTATGAAAAAAATACAGGTACTGTTATCATTGAGACATTCGAGGGAAAAGATCCTATGGCAGTTCCGGCAGTGCTTTGTACCAATCATGGACCCTTTGCATGGGGCACAGATGCAAAAAATGCGGTGCACAATGCGGTTGTGTTAGAGGAAGTGGCTAAAATGGCATTATTTACAGAGCAGTTAAATCCACGCGTACAGCCTGCTCCACAGCGTATTCAGGATAAGCACTATTATCGTAAGCATGGCGCAAATGCCTATTATGGAAACAAGGTAGACAATTAATTTGAGTAAAATTGATTATCTTTGTGAAAATAATGGCATTTACGAGCTTAGCAAATTATGATAAATTGATACAGGAAACAAACAATTACATAGTTTATTAAATGGAGGAAAGAACATGACGAATTTAGAACTTCAAAAGACAGCTAATGAAGTTCGTAAAGGTATCATTCGTGGTGTGCATGCAGCAAAAGCAGGACATCCGGGCGGCTCTTTATCCGCAGCAGATATCTTTACCTACCTTTACTTTGAGGAAATGAACATTGACCCTAAGGACCCAAAGAAAGCAGACAGAGACCGTTTTGTATTATCAAAGGGTCATACAGCGCCAGGTCTTTATGCAGCACTTGCTAACAGAGGATATTTCCCGGTAGAGGACTTATTAACATTAAGAAAGCTTGGTTCTTACTTACAGGGACATCCATGTATGCAGCATGTTCCGGGTGTTGATATGTCATCAGGTTCTTTAGGACAGGGTATTTCTGTTGCTTGTGGTATGGCACTTGGTGCAAAAATGAGCAACGAAACCTTCCGTGTATATACACTTCTTGGTGATGGCGAAATCGAAGAAGGACAGGTTTGGGAGGCTGCTATGTTTGCCGGACACAGAAAGCTTGACAATCTTTGCGTCATCGTTGATAACAACAATTTACAGATTGATGGAAGCATTGATCAGGTATGTTCTCCATATCCTATCGATAAGAAATTTGAAGCTTTCAATTTCCATGTAATCAATCTGGAAGATGCGCATAATTTTGACCAAATCAGAGCAGCTTTTAAAGAAGCACGTGAAACAAAGGGCATGCCTACAGCAATCATTGCTCACTCACTTAAGGGTAAAGGCGTATCTTTCATGGAAAACAGTGTAGATTGGCATGGCAAGGCTCCAAATGATGAGGAGTTTGAAATTGCTATGGCAGATTTAGAGAAAATTGGAGCACAGCTCGGAATGGAGGCAAAATAATGGCAGATGTAAAGAAAATTGCAACCCGCGAGAGCTATGGTAATGCTTTAATCGAAATCGGAAAAGAAAATCCAAATTTAGTAGTTTTAGATGCTGACCTTGCAGCAGCTACAAAGACAGGTATGTTCAAAAAGGTATTCCCTGAAAGACATATCGATTGTGGTATTGCAGAGGCAAATATGGCAGGTGTGGCAGCAGGTCTTTCTTTAACAGGAAAAATCCCATTTATGAGTTCTTTTGCTATGTTTGCAGCAGGACGTGCATTTGAGCAGGTTCGTAACTCTATCGGTTATCCACACTTAAACGTTAAAATCGGTGCAACTCATGCAGGAATCACAGTTGGTGAGGACGGTGCTTCTCATCAGTGTAATGAGGATATCGCTCTTATGAGAACTATCCCAGGTATGGTTGTTATGTGTCCAGCTGATGACATCGAAGCAAAAGCAGCCGTTCGTGCAGCAGTTGAGTATGAAGGACCTGTTTATATCCGTTTTGGACGTGCAGCAGTTCCTGTTATCAATGACAGACCTGATTACAAATTTGAAATCGGAAAAGGAACTGTTGTGAAAGAAGGAACAGATGTAACTATCGTTGCAACAGGTATCTGCGTAGATTCTGCACTTGGCGCAGCAGCCAAGTTAGAGGAAGAAGGCATCAGCGCAGAGGTTATTAACATTTGTACTATCAAGCCTTTGGACGAAGAAATCATTATCAACAGTGCAAAGAAGACAGGAAAGGTCGTTACAGCAGAAGAGCATTCTGTTATCGGCGGACTTGGCAGCGCAGTATGTGATGCACTTTGCAAATCATATCCTACACCTGTTTATAAAATTGGTATGCAGGATAAGTTTGGTGAGTCCGGTTCTGCAGCAGCCCTTGTCCAGAAATACAAATTAGATGCACAGGGTGTATATGAGCAGGTAAAAGAGTTTTTAGGTAAATAAAACCTTATGTCAACAATTTCCTGCTAGTATTTGTAGCATGAGTCAATAGCGCTTATACAGTGTTATGCTTATTGTTTGAATTGACAGATAATAACAAAAATTTAAAATGACAATAAAAATATATAGGGAAAAGTGATACAAATCCCCTATTGCGGATAGACCGCCTGCATTATAAGATAGCAGGCGGTCTATTTTTTAGGCTCATATTTTCAAATAAGGGTAGGGAAAAAAATGAAAGGAAACAAGAAAACAAAAAAACTATGCACAATGTGTATAGCTGTTTTTTTGATGCTTTCTGAGCTTTCAACCATGACAGTGGGGGCTGTACAGTTGGAGCAAAACGAGGAGTATCAGGAACAGGAAACGGAACAGGAAAAAGAAACAACAGAGGAAGAAACCGTAAAGGAAAAGCAGGAATTGTCTCTTTGTGTAGAAGAAAAGAGAGTAAGCTTCGGAGAACAGTTTCAGGTAAAAGAATTACTGGAAAGTAATGTGGAATTACAGGACGCAGAGCTTTTGCTACAGGAGGAACCGGAAAATGGTGCTTCTATTTTAGAGATAGAAGAGGATACGGTCCGTGCAATCGGTGTAAATCAGGAAAATGGCGGAAAAACAATTCTTTCCATACAGCTTCCGGAAACAGATACCTGTGAAGCATCACCTGTGGTTAAGCTGACCGTTATTGTGGATAAAGTTACACCAAAGCTTTCCTTATGTGTAGAAAATGACCATATCCCTTTGTACGGCAAATTGCAGGCCAAAGCAAGTCTGGAAAAAACGGCAGAATATGCAGATTTATTGGAAAAAGACGAGAAGCTAAGGCTTCACTATGAAATCAACGCTGAGGATAAATCACAGGAATTATGGGAAGAACCTTTTTTAACGAAGGAAACAATCAATCTGGAAAGCTTTGTGACACCATGGTATTTCAGACCTTTTAAACGAGATACGGTATTTACCTTGAGAAGCTATATGACTTATGAGGATGAATATAGTCCTTATGAGCTTTCGGAACTGTCATCCGAGATAATGCTTGGCGCCTGCGATGCGTATATGGAAGCAAATGCTTCTGATAATGGCAGCTATGATTATAGAGAGGATTTTTATACCACGCCTGTTGTAACCGTGGATTTGAAGCGTAACAGTTTATTTACAGAGCATTCCTTTTCACCGGAGGAAAAAGAAGCATTGACGTATACCATTATATCCTCAGACCCACAGGTAGCGGTGCCACAGGAGGAAAGCTATGATGGTACAAGCAGTGAATTGGCGCTTAGCTTAAAGGGAGTGGGTAGTGCCACTTTGACAATAAGGACTACAGGAGGAGACATTTATCAGATAGAGGAAAAGGAAATCCCCATAGAGGTAACAAACAGTACCTTTAGGGAAAAGGATGTAGAGCTTTCTTATGAGGATGCAGAGGGAAACGAAACACAGCCTGTTATGAACTGGATAAATGGCAGCCTGTCTTTAGGTCTTTCTGAGGAAGGAAAGCAATATTACAGTCATATTGGTTATTCTTTAGGAGATAAGCCGGAAGAGGAAACGGAGCTGTTATGCTTAGAAAAAGAAATGCCACTGCAGCAGCTTACCTATTACACAAAGCATAAGGAGCGAAAGGCTTCCACCGGGGAAACACCGGATGGTAGAAGAACGATAGTAATTGGCATAGATAAAACAAGACCGGAGGCTGACCGGTTTACTTACAATAAAAATGCTTTTGCACCAACTCTGACACCACAAAAGGCATATTATGCAGAGAATTTTGTTATGGATGGAGTATTTTTGGATGAAGCAAGTGGTATTGATAAAATACAGCTGACCTATGATGGAACAGATTTGGAAAAGGCAAAATGGATAGATATTGAGCAGACCTGGGAAAAGGGTGCTACAGAAGTCCCCTTTCATATCAGCTTAGGACATGGTCAGTATCCGGCATTGACAGTAAGAGCTGTAGATGTGGCAGGAAATATAAGTGAGGTAGTAAGAGTATCGGAAAACGGCAGGGATTATCAGGAGATTGTGGTGGATGCTACAGAACCATTGCTGGAAATCAATGCAAGTACAGAAAAACAGAGCTACACAGGAGCATGGACCAATCAGCCTGTTATTTGCAGCATTAAGGAAAAACAGCAAAAGGAGATGCTGTCAGGAATCTATCAGACAGTATATCAGTATGTAAAAGCCGGAGATATGTATAAGGAGGATGGCGACTGGAAGCCTTTGGAAACAGATACTTTGATGACTGGAGGAAGTGAGAAGAGTGATTTTTGTAACCAGAATGGTACCTATTATTTTAAGGCAGTTTCCAGAAGTGGCGTTGAAACAACCCGGAAGTATCAAAATGACACAAGTGTCAGAATTAGATTACAACAGATAATGCCGCAAAAAGAGGATATCATAGAAACGAAAGCAACGGGAAAAAGAAAAAATGAATGGTATAACAAAAAGTCCGGAGTACCGATTCTTGCTTTTGCGTATCCATGCTATGATACAGGAGAAGAATCAAAGGAATATGGGGCACCGATGACTGTGCATACGGTATTGGAGCGGGAATCGGAAAACGGTAAAAAAGAAAGGCTGGAAAATCAGGCAAAAATCGGCATTTACGAGGATGGAGGAAAGGTTAAGCAGGATGAAATAGAAAGACTTACCATTACCTTTGACTATGATAAAAAAAGTCAATATGCAAGGGATGGTGTCTATACGTTAGCCTATTGGATTACTGACGAGGCAGGAAACGAGTCTGAGCATGAAATAAGAGAGTACAAAATAGATACGCATGAGCCTTCAGACATACACTTTATACTGGATGGCACAGAACTGGAGTCAGGTCAGGAGAGTACAGTTGTCTATGAACGATTTTACCAGGATGCGGTTTTTGGAGAAGCAAGTGCAGAGTTTGGCATCAGCGGAATGGACGCATTACGGGTCAGGAAGGCAAAAAAGGTGGGTGAGTGGAATGACCATACAGGATTTGCTTCTACAAATGGAAAGATAGAGCTGACACCGGATACTCGCTGCTTTTTGTATGTGCTTGCAGAGGATGTGGCTGGAAACACAGCAGAGATTTGGACAAGAGGTGTGGTAGTAGACCATATGACTCCCAGTGGAAAACAGAGCAGTCAGTTATTTATCAGACCGACCGGAGAAAATGAGAACCATTTCTACAAGGAGGACATTGCTGTTGCAATTGAACTGCAGGACAGACCGGAGTCGGAAAATTTTTCCGGCTTAGAGCAGGTAACTTATAAGATAGGAACCATGGGAGAAACAGAGCAAGTCACAGAGGAAGCAACCCTTTTTGACTTTTCCAGGCAACTTCCTACAGAAGAGGAAATCATAGCTGCACAGGAGCTGGCAACAAGTAAGCTCATTGATGCTGCAAAAAATGAAGGAAATGAGGCTTTTATCGAGGTTACAGCAAAAGACCGCTCCGGTAATACTATGACAAGCAGAGAAATTTTACAGATTGATGTAACAAAGCCGGAGCTTGAAATCAGCTT
>CAMBAN010000062.1 GCA_945864145.1 uncultured Lachnospiraceae bacterium
TTACACAATTGGAGGAGGTATTGGTCAATCCCGTATTTGTATGTTCTTTTTAAGAAAAGCACATATTGGAGAAGTGCAGTCTTCTATCTGGCCGGAAGAGACTATGAAAGAATGTGAAGAAAAAGGCGTTTCTTTATTATAAAAGAATAGAAAAGAGTTTGCTGTCCAGCAAACTCTTTTTTTGTGATTAGGATGAAGTCTTGGCGCAGTCAATATGGAATAGCTCCCGAAAGAGGGAAGTATAGGCATCTTCAAATAAATTGTCCTTTTTCCAGACAAGAGAAATTTCATGCTGTAAGGAGAAATCTTTTAAGGGAATTTTGCGAATCGTGCCCTGTTTTAAATCCTCTTTCACTGCAGATTCATATAAAAAGGTGATACCGCAGTTTTCCTGCACCATTTCCTTAATGGCATGCATGTTTCCAATTGTGATAACATTGGAAAAACTTTGGAAGGAGAGCTGATGGTCTAAAAGTGCCTGTTCTAAAATAGAGCGAGTACCGGAGCCTGGTTCTCTCAAAAACAGACATTCCTCCAAAAGGTCGTTAATGACCTCTGGCTGCTTTACAAAAGCATAGTCTTTACCACAAATCGGAATAAAATTCTCAGTCAAAAAAGGCACATGTGCATAGAGATTTCTTGGGTATTCTCCCTCTAAAATGGCAAAATCAATCTGTCCATGGTCTAACAGCTCCAATAGGTGCCTGGTATTTGCCACTGTAACAGAAGCATCAGCTCCTTTATGCTCCTTAAGAAAAGCAGTTAGCGGCTTTGCAATCAGAAATTCACCCACAGTCAGTGTAGAGCCAAAATGAAGTGTTTCCTTCTTATTAGACAAATGAGTTAATTGCTTTTTTAAATAGATTTCATTGTTATGCAAATATCTTAAGGACTGCTCTAACAGTTTTCCTGCGTCTGTTAAAGACATCTTTTTGCCTTGAAAAGAAAAAAGCTTTACCTGATAATAGGATTCCAAATATTGGATTTGCTGGGAAATGGCAGGCTGAGTCATATGTAATCGTTCAGCCGCCTTGGTATAGTTCATTTCTTCACAAACCGTTAAAAAAGTAAGTACTCTGTGATCTAACATACCTGCTCCTTCCAAATATTAGCAAAATTTATGGTAAAATAAAAAACAATAATTTTACATGATGATTATAACATGCTATGCTTAACTGGTAAAAGACAAAAGAACAAAAAAATACATAAGAATAAGAACGTGAGGGTGGAAAATGGAATTTGTAAAGAAAAATGCAAAAGGAATGGGACTTTGCTTTATCATTGCAGTAGTATGTTGGTTTTTAGGAAAGCAATTTCCGATTATTGGTGGACCGGTATTTGCTATTATCATCGGTATGGTCATTACCCTTTTTCTGAAAGATAAGAGTACACTGGAAAGCGGTATTAAGTATACTTCCAAGAAAATTTTACAATACGCAGTTATTTTATTAGGTTTTGGATTGAACCTGGGTGTTATCTTACAGACAGGTGCACAGTCCTTACCAATTATCATTTCAACAATTACAACATCTTTAGTCATTGCTTATGTGCTTCATAGAGTTATGCATATACCTGGAAAAATCTCTACCTTGGTAGGTGTTGGTTCTTCTATCTGCGGTGGTTCAGCAATTGCAGCAACAGCACCGGTCATTGATGCAGATGATGAAGAAGTGGCACAGGCAATCTCTGTTATTTTCTTTTTTAACGTTCTTGCAGCAGTTATTTTCCCTGCTTTTGGCACTTGGCTTGGTTTTGACCAGACAGCAGGTGATGCATTTGGTATTTTTGCAGGAACTGCAATCAATGATACATCTTCTGTAACGGCAGCAGCTTCTACTTGGGACAGCATGTATGGGTTAGGCTCAGAAACCTTAGACAAGGCAGTAACTGTAAAGCTTACAAGAACTTTGGCAATCATTCCAATTACCTTAGTACTTGCCTTTATTCGCACCAGAAAGTCAAATGGTGATGCAGAAAAAGTTTCCTTAAAACAGGTATTTCCTTTCTTTATCCTGTTTTTCATCGGAGCATCTGTAATTACAACGGTAGCAACTTCATTAGGTGTGTCAGCGAGCTATTTCCAGCCATTAAAAGAGCTGTCTAAGTTCTTTATTATCATGGCTATGGCAGCCATTGGGTTAAATACTAATATTGTAAAACTCATTAAAACAGGTGGAAAGCCTATTATCATGGGACTTTGCTGTTGGATTGGTATTACAGGTGTCAGTTTAGTGATGCAGCATATACTTGGTATTTGGTAATACGGATAAGGCATGCTGATTTAAGCTGCCTTAGTGGAAAAGAAAGGAGATAGGTATCTTGAATAGGGAATTCAGGATATCTATCTCCTGTTTTTTATTTATGTGTTGTGCCCCTGTTAAACTCGCAAAGTGTGCGAAATATAAACAAACCATTGGACGGGGGATTATGATTGAAATTCCGTAGCAGCCTGCTGCTTGGCTGCCTCAATCTCTGCTTTTTTCTTAGCCTCATCCTCAGCGGCTTCTCTTAACAAACGTTCATAGATTTCATTGGCTTCCTGGATGACAGCTTCCTGCTCAGGAGACATCTCTACCTCTTCTTTGGGTTTTGGTGCTGGTGCAGCCTGTTGGGAAAGTAAAGAATCAATGTTATTTTGTGAGCCGGTTTTTTCCATAATCTCATCTAACATAGACTGCGTACCTGAGTCAACCGGCTTTTGTCCATACAGACCAGAAAAAGAACCGGTGGTTTCATTATAATTGACATCGTCGATATGTGGCTTTATTACTTTTTCTTCGGCATATTCCTCAGGAATGGGAAGACCGTTTGCCTCTGCGTATTTTATTGCACGCTCTTTCTTCTTTTCTTCCTTTTCCTTGTTCAATTTCTTGGTATATTCCTCATCCTCTTTAGAATAGGAAATGATACGGGCAATCGGATTATAAATAACAAACCAGCATTTAATGATGTTATGATAAAATTTCTTAAAAAAGTATGCCACCTTTGGGTTCACCATGATAAGAAAACCTCCTAAAACATGAATTGATGCTTTAGTCATATTTTATCATACAAAATATGAAATGCACAACAATTTGACAGAAAATACAGATAAAATTAGAAAAATAGAAGAAATACACAGGTTGACAAAAGAGAGGACAAAAGGAATAATAGAGGGAGATGACATAAAACAAAAATAAAAGCTTTGAAATAAAGTGTTTCTAAGCTCGAGTGATAAAAGAGGGGGACAGAAATGACATTAGAAACATTTTTTCGTGAGAACCCAAAAGTTGCAATCGGTTTTTCAGGAGGAGTAGACTCTTCCTACCTATTATATGCAGCAAAAAAGTATGGAGCAGATATCAGACCCTATTATATCAAATCAGCTTTTCAGCCGACGTTTGAATACGAAGATGCCAAGAAGCTGGCAGCGCAATTAGGGATAGAAATGGTGACCATTTATCACGATGTGCTGAAAAATCCACAGGTGGTGGCAAATCCGGCAAATCGTTGCTATTATTGTAAAAGCACTCTGTTTTCCCTGTTAAAAGAACGGGCAAAGGAGGATGGCTATTTTGTTATCATAGACGGAACAAATGCGTCGGATGATGTGTCAGACAGACCGGGTATGAAAGCACTGACGGAGCTTTCGGTAAAATCCCCCTTAAGAGAGGCAGGACTTACGAAAACGCAAATCAGACAACTATCCAAAGAAGCCGGGCTTTTTACCTGGGATAAGCCAGCCTATGCCTGTCTTGCGACAAGGATACCGACCAACCAGACAATTACACAGGAAATGTTAGAAAAGGTGGAACAGGCAGAGGGTATCTTAATGGAAATGGGTTTTTCTGATTTTCGTGTCAGAGTATACCATGAGGCAGCACGTATCCAATGGAAAGAGGAAGAATTAGCAACAGCGGTAGAGAAACGAGAAGAAATCAGAGAAAAGCTATTACCGTATTTTCAGATTATCTTCTTTGACACGGAGGTACGTTAGAATGGAACAAAAGGAATTGCGACAGCTTTTAAAGGATGTAGCCAATAATAAGATAGAAGTAGAAGAAGCTCTTTTAAAAATCAAAGAAGAGCCCTTTGAGGATTTGGACTTTGCAAAAATAGACCATCACCGTGCAATCAGGCAGGGCATTGCAGAGGTAATTTATGGTGCGGGAAAAACACCGGAGCAGATAGTAAAAATTGCAGAAGCAATGCAAAAAAAGGGACAAAAAACAATTTTAATCACCAGAATGAGTAAAGAAGCAGCAGTGTATGCACAGGATAAGCTGTCTGACTTTCAATATGACGAGCTAAGTAAGGTTGCTATAGCAGGTAAACTGCCAAAGCCGGATGGACAAGGCAAAATAGTAGTGGCAACAGGTGGTACCAGTGATATGCCGGTAGCAGAGGAAGCTGCCAAAACGGCAGAAGCCTTTGGAAATGAAGTAGTGCGTCTGTATGATGTAGGTGTGGCAGGTCTTCACAGACTGACCAGGCATATGGACGAAATTATGTCTGCCAATGTCATTATTGCGATAGCCGGTATGGAGGGAGCACTTGCCAGTGTCATAGGCGGGCTTGCAGATTGTCCCGTGATTGCGGTACCTACAAGTGTAGGCTATGGAGCAGCCTTTGGCGGCTTGTCCGCTTTACTTTCCATGCTAAATTCGTGTGCAAGTGGAGTAAGTGTTGTCAATATAGACAATGGTTATGGAGCAGCTTATCAGGCAAGCATGATAAATCATATGGGTCAAGTCTGACTCATGCTGGAATCAAGAGGATAAAAAGAAAAGAGGGCAAACATGAGGACTTTATATATAGAGTGTAATATGGGTGTGGCAGGAGATATGTTGACAGCAGCACTATTGGAGCTTCATCCGCAGCCACAGAATTTTTTGAAAAAATTAAATGAGGTAGGCATAGAGGATGTACATACCGTTGTTCAAAAAGTCTCAAAATGTGGTATTACAGGTACGCAGGTAAAGGTATTCATTCATGGGGAAGAGGAAGAACCTGAAGATGTACATCACAAGCATGCTCATGAAGAACACGCCCACCATCATGTTCACGAAGAGCACACTCACCATCATGGAGAACAGGTGCATTATCATGAGCATCATCACAGCAGTATGCAAGATATTACGAAACAGATTGCTGCATTGAAAATAGAAGATGTAGTAAAAAAGGATGTTGTTGCAGTTTATCAGTCTATTGCAGAGGCGGAGAGTGTCGTACATGACAGACCTGTCACAGAAATCCATTTTCACGAGGTAGGAAATAAGGATGCTTTGGCAGATATCGTTGCAGTATGTATGTTGATGCATGAGCTTTCCGTAGAGCAGGTTATCTGTTCACCGGTGCATGTAGGGTATGGAACTGTACAATGTGCACACGGTATTTTACCGGTGCCGGCGCCTGCAACCGCCTATCTGTTAAGAGGGATTCCAACCTATGGCGGCAGTGTGCAGGGAGAACTCTGTACACCGACAGGAGCGGCACTTTTAAAACATTTTGTGAATCGTTTCGAGACACAACCGGTCATGGTAACAGAAAAAATTGGTTATGGTCTTGGCAAAAAAGATTTTGCACAGGCAAATTGTGTACGTGTTATGCTTGGTGAAACAAAAGAAAATGACAGTAGTGTCATTGAGTTGCAGTGCAATTTGGATGACTGCACACCGGAAAATATTGCATTTGCCATGGAAAGATTATTTGACGAAGGCGCATTAGACGTATATACTATGCCTATTGGTATGAAAAAGAATAGAAGCGGTATCCTCTTTACCTGTATGTGCAAAAAGGAAGATAAGGATAAGATGCTCTCTTTGATTTTTAAACATACCACCACATTAGGGGTCAGAGAGTATGAAAGTAAAAGATACACACTGCACAGGGAAATGGTGGAAAAAGAAACGCCCTACGGAAAAGTATGTGTAAAAAAAGTAACAGGCTATGGTGTAGCGCGTGAAAAAGCAGAGTACGAAGACCTTGCTAAAATTGCAAGAGAGCAGGGACTTAGTATAGAGGAGATAAGAAAGGAACTATGAGTATGAAACAGAATAAGAAACTGATTATCGGCGGAGTTGTCCTTGTGGCACTGATTGCAATTGTTGCGATTTTGTATGGTGTATTTTCACCAAAGGCAACCCAAGGTGCAAAGGCAATTGTTATTGAGGTAGTAGATGACCAGGGCGAAACTGTAAGCTATGACTTGCATACAGATGCAGAGTATTTGCGAGGTGCCATGGAAGAAGCAGAAGGACTGACCTTTGAGGGTACAGAATCAGAGTATGGTCTGATGATAGATACAGTAAATGGTCTGACTGCAGATTACAATACAAATGGCGCTTACTGGGCATTTTACGTAAATGGAGAATACTGCAATTATGGTATTGATTCCCAGCCTGTATCAGATGGCGAGACCTATACCATTGCCTATACAGTCATGCAATAAAAGTAAAGGTGTAGAGAAAATGAAGAAGTCAAAGATTACGGTGAAGGATGTGGTAGTTGCAGGTATGATGCTTGCAACCTTAGAGGTAGCAAAAAATGCATTAGCCTTTTTACCAAATGTAGAGCTGGTGACACTTCTCATAATTCTCTACACCTTATTTTTTGGTAAAAAAGTATATGCAGTGATACCCGGCTTTATTTTATTGGAAGGCTGCATTTACGGATTTGGGCTTTGGTGGATTATGTATCTGTATGTCTGGCCGTTACTTGCGCTAATAACCTACCGTTTTAGAGAGCAGACTTCAGTATTGTTCTGGAGTCTTTTGGCAGGCTTTTTCGGCTTGGCTTTTGGTGGGCTTTGTGCAATTCCGTATATTTTCCTAAGTGGTTTCAAGAGCGCTTTCGCCTGGTGGATTTCAGGGATACCCTATGATATTTTACATTGTGTATCCAATTTCGTCCTTTGCATGGTACTTTTTTCACCACTGAAAAACGCTTTGAAAAAAATAAATAAAATTTATGAATAAAACATAAACTAAATTGACAAATCAAAATACGGTGTTATAGTTAATGTAGAACAAATAAAACAAACACATGAGGGAAAGGTTTGGTGATTGTATGAATATTCAGAAATTTACACAAAAGTCAATTGAGGCTGTAAATACTTGCCAAAAGTTAGCAACTGAGTATGGCAATCAGGAGATTGAGCAGGAGCATTTATTATTAGCACTTTTGACCATAGAAGATAGTCTGATTTTAAAATTAGTTGAAAAAATGGAAATCAACAGCCCGCATTTTGTGGACAGAGTCACAAATGCTGTGCAAAAAAGAGTAAAGGTACAAGGCGGAGAGCAATATATCGGTCAGCATTTGAATAAAGTGCTGATTACAGCTGAAGACGAAGCAAAAAGAATGGGAGACGAGTATGTTTCCGTAGAACATCTTTTCTTATCCATGATACAAAATCCAAATAAGGAAATCAAAGCCATCTTTACAGAGTATGGCATTACCAGAGAACGTTTCTTAAAAGCATTGTCAGAGGTACGTGGTAATCAGCGTGTTACAAGTGACAATCCGGAAGCAACCTATGATTCCTTGGAAAAGTATGGACAGGATTTGGTAGAAAAAGCAAAAAATCAAAAGCTTGACCCGGTTATTGGAAGAGACAGTGAGATTAGAAATGTCATTCGTATTCTTTCCAGAAAAACCAAAAATAATCCGGTTTTGATTGGTGAGCCTGGTGTTGGTAAAACAGCAGTCGTAGAAGGACTTGCCCAACGAATTGTCAGAGGTGATGTACCACAGGGCTTAAAGGACAAAAAGATTTTCTCTTTGGATATGGGTGCTTTGGTAGCAGGTGCAAAATACAGAGGTGAGTTTGAGGAACGTTTAAAGGCAGTTTTGGAGGATGTGAAAAACAGTGATGGGCAGATTATTCTCTTTATCGATGAGCTGCATTTAATCGTAGGAGCCGGAAAAACAGATGGTGCGATGGATGCTGGCAATATGTTAAAGCCTATGCTTGCAAGAGGCGAGCTACACTGTATCGGAGCTACCACTTTAGATGAATACAGACAGTATATTGAAAAAGACCCTGCACTGGAGAGACGTTTCCAGCCTGTTATGGTAGAGGAACCGACAGTGGAGGATACCATCAGTATTTTACGTGGCTTAAAGGAAAGATATGAGGTATTCCATGGGGTTAAGATTTTGGATAATGCCTTAGTAAGTGCAGCAACACTTTCTAACAGATATATTTCTGATAGATTTTTACCTGATAAAGCAATCGATTTAGTAGACGAGGCCTGTGCGCTGATTAAAACAGAGCTTGATTCCATGCCTGCAGAGCTGGATGAAATGCAGCGTCATATCATGCAGATGGAAATCGAAGAAGCAGCGCTAAAGAAGGAAGAGGACAGACTAAGCAAGGAGCGCTTAGAGGATTTACAAAAGGAATTAGCGGAAGAAAAGGCAGAGTTTTCTAATAGAAAAGCACAGTGGGACAATGAAAAATCTTCCGTAGAGAAGCTATCAAAGTTAAGAGAGGAAATCGAACAGGTCAATTCTGAGATTCAGATTGCACAAAGAGAGGGTAATCTGGAAAAGGCAGCAGAGCTAAGTTATGGCAAATTGCCTGCAATGAAAAAACAGTTAGAAATAGAAGAAGCACAGATACATGATAAGGATATGTCCTTAGTACATGAAAATGTGTCTGAGGAAGAAATTGCAAAAATCGTTTCCCGTTGGACTGGTATTCCTGTCTCGAAACTGAATGAAAGTGAAAGGAATAAAACACTTCATTTGGATGAAAAACTGCATGAAAGAGTCGTAGGACAGGATGAAGGTGTAGAAAAGGTTACAGAGGCAATTATTCGTTCCAAGGCAGGTATCAAAGACCCTACAAAGCCAATTGGTTCTTTCCTGTTTTTAGGACCGACAGGTGTAGGTAAAACAGAGCTTGCAAAGGCACTTGCGGCAGCCTTGTTTGATGATGAAAGCAATATGGTGCGAATCGATATGAGTGAGTATATGGAGAAATACTCCGTATCCAGACTGATTGGAGCGCCTCCAGGATATGTAGGCTATGATGAGGGCGGACAGCTGACAGAAGCAGTCAGAAGAAAACCATATAGTGTAGTTCTTTTCGATGAGGTAGAAAAGGCTCACCCGGATGTATTCAACGTATTGCTACAGGTATTGGATGATGGTCGTATTACGGATTCACAGGGACGTACCGTAGACTTTAAAAATACCATCCTGATTATGACCTCCAATATTGGTGCGCAGTATCTGTTGGATGGCATTGATGAAAACGGCAATATCAGTCAGAGTGCAGAAGATGCTGTTATGAATGATTTGCGTGCTCATTTCAGACCTGAGTTTTTAAACAGACTGGATGAAACCATTTTGTTTAAGCCTTTGACCAAGCAGAATATTGGTGGTATTATCAAGCTCATTATTGATGATATCAATCATCGATTAGAGGACAAGGACTTGTCTGTGATGCTGACAGGCGAGGCACAGCAACACATCATAGATAATGGTTATGACCCGGTTTACGGTGCAAGACCATTGAAGCGTTATATACAGAAATATGTAGAGACGCTTGCTGCAAAGCTGATTTTGGCAGACGGAGTAGATGCAGGAGATACCATTGTCATTTCGATAGAAAATGGCGAACTGGTTGCAAAAGCTGAAAAAATTGAAGAAGTATAAAAAAGGATAAAATTGGAAAGCAAGGCACAATTTGTGTCTTGCTTTTTTAACAACTATTGACTATAATAGACAACGGCAAGGGGAGCAACACAGTAAAGGAAGTAATGCATTGATTAAGTACATAATTATTGGATTTGTTGTATTGTTTATTCTAGTAGAGATTGTGAAAACATTCGTTTTTCTAAAGATTGCTATCGGACGTGTCAAGGAACGAAAAAAAGCTGAGAAAATCAGCAAAAAGGACATGGTAGAAGCAAGCTATCAGACAAAAAGTCAAAAGAGCCAGGAATGGATACTTGCTCAAAACCCAGAGGAAATAACAATTGAAGGACATCATCAGACTATTTTAAAGGGACATTTTTTGCGTGCCAAGGATGAGAAGCGCATTATTATAGCGTTTCATGGCTGGCATGGAAGCTGGAAAAGTGATTTTTCGTTGTGTACGGAGAAATTTTTAGAACAAGGCTGCAGCATTTTATTAGTAGAGCAACGTGCTCATGGAAGAAGTGGTGGAAAGCATATCGGATTTGGTATTTTAGAGCGTTATGACTGCAAAAAATGGGCAGAATATATAGAAGAACGTTTCGGTAAAGAAATGCCCACCTATTTATATGGCGTTTCTATGGGAGCTTCTACCGTACTAATGGCAAGTAGTCTTCATTTGCCGGAAAATATGAAAGGCATCATTGCAGACTGTGGCTTTACGACACCTTATCAAATGGTAGTGCGTTTTGCCCATAAAATATTGAAAATAGGAGAGTATCCGGATGTACCGATGGTAAATAAGCTTTGCCAAGTCATGGCAGGCTATGATTTTAAAGAATATTCTACCTTAGATGCCATGAAGGTTTGCAAGCTGCCGGTATTGTTCATTCATGGTACCAAGGATTATTTTGTCCCATATTATATGACTTTAGAGAATTTTCACCAGTGCAAGGCAAGAAAGGAACTGCTTCTGGTAGAGGGTGCAGGCCATTGCAGAAGCTTTTACATGGCACCGGAGGAATACATGCAAAAGATACAACAGTTTTTCCAGTGGAACAGACAATCTGTACAGTGCTAAAAAGGAAACTCGTGCATTTTCGACCAGATTTTTCTAAGACCTACAGGTATGGAGAAATCTGGTTTTCTTTTTTCTTATTGAGAAAAACTCTCTAAAATAGAATGCAAAAATGTTGAAAAATGACGAATAAAGACTGGTTATATTGACAACAATTGTGCATGTTTTGTATAATGTTAAAGAAATAACAGAATAAAACAAGCCACATTTGGAGTAAGTGTGAAAAATAGATTTTTCACAGAACGAACTATGTTCGTTCTGCAAATATTGTGCCTACACAAGGTACTAAAGTACCTGAAAGTTTGCAGGTTGAGAGAAAGGCATGGTTAGTAGAATGGGTGATTTTCGCATCATAGAAGTAAAACAAAGTGTATTTGCGGATAACGATAAAAGAGCAAATGAAGTAAGAAAGGAATTAAAGGAAAAAGGAACTTTTCTTTTGAATTTGATGTCCTCTCCGGGTTCAGGAAAGACAACAACTCTGTCAAGGACAATTGAAGGCTTAAAGGATGAACTCAAGATCGGTGTTATGGAGGCTGATATTGATTCTGATGTAGATGCAAAGACGATTTCAGACTTGGGCGTAAAAGCGATTCAGCTTCATACAGGTGGCATGTGCCATTTAGACGCAGATATGACACATCAGGGCTTAGAGGGACTTGGTGTTGGTGAGCTTGATTTAGCGATTTTGGAAAATGTGGGAAATCTGGTATGCCCTGCGGAGTTTGATACAGGGGCTGTAAAAAATGCCATGATTTTAAGCGTGCCGGAGGGGCATGATAAACCATTAAAATATCCACTGATGTTTACAATTTGCGATGTAGTATTGATAAATAAAATAGATGTGCTTCCTTATTTTGATTTTGACATGGAGGCATGCAAAAAGTACATTCTGATGAGAAATCCGAATGCAACGATTATTCCCATCTGTGCACGTACCGGAGAAGGTATGGAGGCATGGAAGGACTGGTTAAGAAACCAGGTGAAGGAGTGGCAGAAAGGCGATAATAACTGATATTTATGTCATTTATGATGCGCATTACTATACTGTGTGAAACTACTGTTTTGTAATAATAAGAAAAGAGGAGAATTTTATGGCAGATCCATATGCAGGCTATGTCCCTGATACCATGAAAAATGATGAACCTTTACGTGAGCCTATCGTCAGACTGGCAAAAGTTGTAACAGACCGTGTTCCGGTCTTACTGGGAAAAGAAAAAATTACGAAAGAATCTCCGGAATATTGGGGTCTTTCTGCAATTTGTACAGATGAAATGGCAGAAATTGCTATCAAAATGGGTAAGAGAAAACCAAGAACCATCGATGATATGGTAAGGCTTACCGGAAAAGATAAAGAATATCTGGAAGATATTTTAGCCCAAATGGCATATAACGGTGTCATTGAGTACAATTGGGAAAATCCACAGCATGAAAAACAGTATATTCTTCCTATGTTTGTACCGGGTAGTGCGGAATTTGCAAACATGAATACCACAATTTTAAAAGAACATCCGGAAATGGGACAGTTCTTTGAACGTATGAGCCGTATTCCATTAGAGAAAGTGACTCCTATGGTGCCACCGGGGGGAGCCGGAATTGGTATGCATGTTATTCCTGTTGAGAAAGCAATTGAGATGGAGAATACTTCCATTGATTTAGAACATATTTCACATTGGCTGGAAAAATATGAAGGAAAATATGCAGCCAGCCCATGTTCTTGCCGTCGCTCTCGTGAAACCTATGATGAAGGTTGTGCGGATGACCCGGAAGGATGGTGTATTGCTGTAGGCGATATGGCAGATTATGTGGTTGAGACCGATAAGGGTGGACGCTATATCACAAAGGAGGAAGCGCTTGAAATCTTCCAACAGGCAGAAGATAACGGATTCGTTCATCAGATTACCAATATTGATGGTGAAAATAAGATTTTTGCTATTTGTAACTGTAATGTAAATGTATGTTATGCATTAAGAACTTCTCAGTTATTTAATACGCCAAACCTTTCTCGTTCTGCTTATGTTGCCCATGTAGATAGAGAGAAATGTGTAGCCTGTGGCCGTTGCGTAGAGTTCTGCCCGGCAGGTGCGTTATCTCTTGGACAGAAGCTTTGCAAGAAGGATGGTTCAGAGGTACAGTATCCGAAAAAGCCACTTCCATCAGAACAGAAGTGGGGACCTGAAATGTGGACTGAAAATTATAGAGATGTAAACCGCATCAATACCCATGAATCAGGTACAGCTCCCTGTAAGACTGCCTGTCCTGCACATATTGCTGTTCAGGGTTATTTAAAGCTGGCAGCACAGGGAAAATATACAGAGGCATTGGCACTAATCAAGAAAAACAATCCATTGCCTGCAATTTGCGGACATGTATGTAATCGTCGTTGCGAAGATGCATGTACAAGAGCGACTATTGATGAGGCAATTGCTATTGATGAAGTAAAGAAATTCATCGCTATGCAGGATTTAAAGAAAGAAACCAGATATATTCCCAAGAAAGTTGTTCCGTCACTAAAGGGCTTCTTCCCGGAAAAGGTGGCTATCATTGGTGGTGGTCCGGCTGGTATTTCCTGTGCGTACTATCTTGCAGAAAAAGGATACAGGCCAACCATCTTTGAAAAGAACCAGAAAGCCGGCGGTATGATTGTATACGGTATTCCTTCCTTCGTATTAGAGAAGAACGTGGTAGAAGCCGAAATCGATGTTCTTCGTGAGATGGGTGTGGAAATCAAATGTGGCGTAGAAGTTGGTAAGGATATTTCCATTGCACAGCTTCGTGAACAGGGTTATAAAGCATTTTACATTGCAATCGGATGTCAGGGCGGACGTAAAATCGGCATCCCTGGTGAAGACTCCGTAGGTGTGATGACTGGTGTTGATTTCTTACATATTACAACAGATAATGAAGATTATAAGCTTTCAGGCGATACTGTAGTAATCGGTGGTGGTAATGTAGCCATTGACGTATCCCGTAGTGCAGTACGTTGCGGTTCATCAAAAGTTACTCAGGTTTCCTTAGAGACTCGCGATATTATGCCTGCTTCTCCTGATGAAATTGAAGTTGCAGAGGCTGAAGGCATCGTGTTAAACGGTGGTTGGGGACCAAAGGAAATTTTAAACGAAAACGGAAAAGTGACAGGTATCGTATTCAAGAAATGCGTATCTGTGAAAGATGCTGACGGACGATTTAATCCACAGTATGATGAAAATGATACCATGACAATTCCATGTAGCCATGTATTGTTATCTGTTGGACAGTCTATCGAATGGGGAAATTTGTTAGATGGAACAAAAGTAGAGCTTGGACGCGGTAACGGTGCAGTTGCAGATCCTGTTACTTATCAGACAGCAGAACCGGATATCTTTGTTGGTGGTGATGTTTATACAGGACCGAAATTTGCCATTGATGCTATCGCAGCAGGTAAGCAGGGCGCCATTTCCATTCACCGTTTTGTACAGCCAAGAGCATCCTTAACAATAGGTCGTGATCCAAACTACTATGTAGAGTTAGATAAAGATGATATTTCAGTAGAAAGCTATGATACAGCAAAACGTCAGATTCCTGGTAAGAATGAGAGCATTGGTAAGGATTCCTTCCGCGATGCAAAGCTTGTATTTACTGAAGAACAGGTGAAGAAAGAAACTGCCAGATGTTTAGGCTGTGGTGCTTCTATCGTAGATGAAAATCAGTGTATCGGCTGTGGTATCTGTACGACAAAATGTGCATTTGATGCAATCCACTTAGAGCGTGATATTCCGGAAGCTTCTACCATGCACAAGAGCGAAGATAAGTTAAAGGCAATTCTTCCATACGCTGCTAAGCAGAAGATTAAACTTGTTTTTTCTAAAAAGAATAAATAAAGATAAAAAAATTTGACAAGAAGTGTTTCTGGGAACACTTCTTGTCCGTTAGAAAGGATGTTACAAGAATGCACGAATTAGGCGTTGTATTTCATGTAATAAAATCAGTGGAGGAAGTAGCAAAGGAAAATGAGTTGACCATGATTAACTCTGTTACCTTACAGATTGGACAGGTATCAGGAGTGGTTGAATCCTATTTACATAATTGTTGGAAATGGGCAGTGGAAAAGAAGTCCGTAATCATGAAAGATTCATCACTTAAGGTAGAAACTATTCCTGCAATTACACTTTGTGAGGATTGTCAGGAAACCTACCCAACTTTAAAGTTTGGTAAAATTTGTCCCCATTGTAAAAGTGAAAACACGTATTTGATTCAAGGAAACGAATTTCTAATCAAAGAAGTGGAAGGGTGTTAGTAAAAATGGTTTACATAAAATTCTCCTATATGATATAATTCCGCTATGCGGCAGTTATTAAAAGTGATAGAAGTTTTTAATAATTTTGCAAGCAAAGGAAAATATACAAAAGGAGAATTGAGTAATGAGCGAAGTACAAAATGTTGAAACACAAAGTGTTGGAGTGCCAAATGTAGAAGAGGGCAAAACGTTGTTTTTTAATCCAGGGGGCTATATACTTAAATTGATTTTTTCAATTGGGGTTCCAATTTGGATGATGAAGGGATCAGGAGATTCAGGAGTTTTTTCTAATATCATAGGATTCCTGTTTATGGCGTTGCTATTATATGGTGTTGCTACTCTATTTGGTTTTGCTTTAAGAGCTACCGGAAATTATTTAGTTGCAGCAATTGTTTTTGGTATTTTTGTAGCGATTTTTTTTGCCGTTATAAATAAACTGGATGCTTTTGCAAGTAGATTTGGTAATGTAGGGACTGCTGTTCTTGAAATTTTATTTATGGTTCTATTAACCTATCCGGTAATAAAAGATTTCAAAAAAGCAAAGTTATATTTTACACATACAGTATAGCAATTAAAAGACCGCTTGCATAAACAAACGGTCTAGTGTATAATTTAATCAGAAAGGTTATCGGACACGAGTTCCGATTGCCCTCAGTAAATAGCATTTATAAAAATAGCATCTAAACTGTGGCGGTTGGGATGCTATTTCTTTTTATGATTATCTATGTAAGATAGAGCCGCAAATACTACTAGCAATAAAGTCAAGACTTCCATTGTATTCATGGCATCACCCTCTTTCGTAAGACTAGAGGGCATCAAATCGGAAAATCGCATCCAG
>CAMBAN010000063.1 GCA_945864145.1 uncultured Lachnospiraceae bacterium
GTCTTCCAATAATGCCATGTGCATCTCTAAAAGGAACTCCATGATTTACCAGATAATCTGCTGCATCAGTAGCATTTGTAAATCCCTTCATAGCACTGTCCTGCATTACCGGTTTATTAAATTTCATGGTTTTAAGCATACCTGTAAACAGTGCAATGCAACCCTTTACGGTATCAATCGCATCGAAAGTAAGCTCCTTATCCTCCTGCATGTCCTTATTATAAGCAAGCGGAATTCCCTTCATGGTAGTCAGAATAGACATCAATGCACCATAAACACGTCCTGTCTTTCCACGAATCAGCTCTGCAATGTCAGGATTCTTTTTCTGTGGCATGATACTGCTTCCTGTAGAGTAAGCATCATCAATTTCCACAAAACGATATTCGTTAGAATTCCAGATAATAATTTCCTCACAAAAACGGCTCAAATGCATCATAATCGTAGACATAGCCGATAACAGTTCAATCACATAATCTCTATCTGCAACAGAATCCATGCTGTTTAAAGTTGGACCATAAAACGCTAACAGCTCTGCTGTATATGCTCTATCCAGCGGATAAGTAGTTCCTGCTAATGCTCCGGAGCCAAGCGGACAATAATTCATTCTTTCATAAATATCATGCAGTCTGGAACGGTCACGCTTAAACATTTCAAAGTACGCACCCATGTGATGTGCTAAAGTAATCGGTTGTGCTTTTTGCAAATGAGTAAAACCAGGCATGTAGGTATGTGTATTTTCTTCCATAATGGATAAAATTACCTCCAGCAACTCCTTTAACAAAGCATCTATCTGTGTAACCTCATGTCTTGTATAAAGTTTCATGTCCAAAGCGACCTGATCATTTCTGCTTCTTCCTGTGTGAAGTTTTTTCCCTGCATCTCCAATTCTATCTATTAAGTTTGCTTCTACAAAGCTATGAATATCCTCATACTCTTCTGTAATTTCCAGTGTTCCGGCTTTTACATCAGCTAAAATACTTTCTAAACCTTTTAAAATCTGATTTTTTTCATCCTCTGTGAGAATGCCTTGCTTCGTAAGCATTTTCACATGTGCCATGCTACCTTCAACATCCTGTTCAAAGAACTTCTGATCAAAGGAAATGGATGCATTAAAATTATATACCAGTTTGTCAGTTTCCTTTGTGAAACGTCCTCCCCAAAGCTGTGCCATGTGATTTCCTCCTTAGAAAATAAATTCTAGACTTTAATGTAACATAACTTTCTCTTTGTTTCAAGGAAGGAATGTATTTTTTTGCATATTTATGCGTACTTTTTTGTTTTTTCTTACATATGATAAGGTATCTTAACACTGATATAGGTGAGGGCTTATTTCATGGTGACCTTTGAACATGTCTCTTTTTCATACAACGAAGAAGGAAAGGAAGCACAGATTATTGATGATTTGAATTTCCGAATAAAAAAAGGCAGTTTTACAGCGCTAATCGGTCCAAGTGGTTGTGGAAAATCTACTATCCTATCTTTGATTTGTGGCTTCTACAAACCCAAAAAAGGTAGTATATTTTTAGATTCTGATTTACAGGGAACAGGTAAAATCGGCTATATGCTGCAAAACGACCATTTGTTAGAATGGCGTACTATTTTTAAAAATATTTTGTTAGGATTAGAAATTCAAAAAAAGAAGACAAAAGAAACACTGCAATATGCACATTCCCTGTTAAGCAAATACGGGTTGAGAGAATATGAAAATGCAAAACCATCCGCTTTGTCCGGCGGCATGAGGCAACGAGCTGCTCTGATACGTACTTTGGTTCTTCAGCCTTCCCTGTTATTATTAGATGAACCCTTTAGTGCTTTGGACTATCAGACAAGGCTGCATGTATCCAGTGATATTTACCATATTATTAAAGAAGAAGAAAAAACAGCTATCTTAGTTACACACGACATTGCAGAGGCTGTCGCTTTGGCCGATACCATTATTGTTCTGACCAAATCTCCTTGTACCGTAAAAGAAATCATACCGATTAAATTTGAACAAAATGGTATTACCAGAGAAGCAGTCAGAAGCACTCCTCTTTTTCAATATTATTTTGATTTGGTTTGGGAGGCGTTACAAAATGAAAAAGAATAGAAACATAACTTTTCTGCGTATTTTTGTATTTGCATCTTTTTTACTATTATGGCAAGTTGCTGCTGATAAACAATGGATTGACAGTTTTTACTTCAGTTCTCCCCTGCTATTATATCAACAGTTCATACATGATATGACAGATATGTCACTTTTTAGGCATTGTTTTTTTACTCTGTCAGAGTTTTTTATTAGTTTTATATTAATTATAGGTGGTTCTATTTTTTTAGCAGCATTATTTTGGTTTTTCCAGACTTTGGGAAAAGTCATGGAACCTTTTTTGATTATTCTGAACAGTCTTCCAAAATCAGCTCTTGCACCACTAATTATTGTTTGGCTTGGCACAGGAATAAAACCCATCATTTTATGCGGTATTTCCGTTGGTATCTTTGGCTCGGTTCTGCATTTCTACCAATCCTTCTGCAATACAGACCCGGAACGAATCAAACTTATCAGGACACTTGGTGGCAATAAAGTACATATTTTCACCAAAGTAGTCTTTCCCGGTAATATCCCTTTGATTTTATCCATGTCAAAGGTAAATATCGGTCTTGCTCTGGTTGGCGTCATCATTGGTGAATTTTTGGCAGGCAGACAAGGAATAGGCTATTTAATTATTTACTCCAGCCAAACTTTCAAAATGACAATTATGATAATGAGCATCTGTATTTTATGTCTGTTGTCTGCTCTGCTTTATCTTGTTGTCAATCAGGTAGAACGCTTCATTTTAAACAAAAAATATTAAAACATTTCTGCCAACAATACTTGTTTATAAGAAAGAGTTTCGCATGCGAAACTCTAGCGCCGCTTTTGCGTCGCTCTTAGCGACACTCTACCTATGTAAAAGCGTGTGCATCCTGCCGGAGGCTTTTATCGTATAGGAGACGAAGTTTCCTATACGATAAAAAGGCATATGAATGAAAGGCTCCCAGTACTCGCATTCATATGCCTTTTTCCCTTATATTAGTAATTGTTGTCATTCCTTTCAGAATGTATGTAACCGGTCTCTACAACCTCATCCTGTAAAATGTATACTTCCCCGGTACTTTGTTCATCTTTATATTTCCTGCCCTGAACAAAGAAGAAACAGCAGCAACATGCTAGCAGTATTACAACAAATGTACTAAGACCAATCACTACTCCGGTCTTAGAACATGATGTCAGACTGCCTTGTCTTTCAGGCTCGCCCATTTCCTTTACCTCTTTACATAAATGTATATTTTTTGTTACTAAATGTTACATATTTATTACAACGTGTTTATTCTACTTCCACTTCCTTTGAATGTCAATAGTTTTTTTCATTTTATTTGATATTTTTTAAAGAACAAAGAATGTGCAAAGCACATTCTTGCGCCGCTTTTGCGTCGCATTCTTGCGACATTCAACCTTTGCAAAAGCGCGCGCATCCTCGCGGAGCGTTTTTGCTTTATAGGATTTTCCTATAAAGTAAAAAAACTCCCATCTTTTATGGGAGTAAAGCTTCCGAAGGGACTTGAACCCTCGACCTACTGATTACGAATCAGTTGCGCTACCAACTGCGCTACGGAAGCAAACAAGCTGGCAATTTTATGTAAAACTGTCAACTCATTCATTATATAAAGAATAACTGTTTTTTGCAAGCACTTTTTTATATTATTTTTCAGACATATGAATAGAAATCTGCTGATAGGGAATTTCTATCTTTGCCTCATCAAAAGCATATTTAACATCCTCTGTGATTTTCCATTTTGCATCCCAATACGCACTGGTTTTACATAAACATCTGGCTCCAATTGTAACTTCACTAGCTGCCAGTGCATCCACAAATACTTGAATTGGCTGCGTCGTATCTATTAATTCATTTTCTCTGATAATACGCTCAACTACCTGTTTAGCCTGTTTAATATCCGCATCATAAGAAATACCAAATCGCAAATCCAGTTTCCGATAGTTTGCCTCGGAAGCGTTGATAATAGAGCCATTTGCCAATGTGCCATTTGGTAACATCACTATTTTCTGGTCCACTGTCATAAGCTTTGTATAGAAAATAGAAATCTCTTTCACCGTTCCTTCATGGCCTGATGCATCTACAATATAGTCTCCCACATGAAAAGGTTTTAGTACCATCAATAACACACCGCCTGCAAAATTGCTTAAACTTCCCTGCAGAGCAAGTCCTATAGTCATACCGGCAGAACCAAGCAATGCCACAATGCTTGCCGCATCAAAGCCAAAATTACCTGCAATCATTAAGACTAATATAATGTATAATGCTACTTTTATCACACCATCCATAAACTGCATTACACCAGTTTCCGCATTTGCCTTCAATAAAGATTTTTTTACTATCTTTCTAATAAGCTTAATCAGTTTAACGCCAATTAAAAAAACAATTGCTGCAATAAGGACACGAATGCCAAGTCCTAATGCCTTTTCCGGCAAAGTACTCAAATATCTTTGAAATGCATTCAGGTTTTCCTCAAATTGTTCGATATCCGAGTTTTGTGCTGTCATAATCATGAAATCATTCCTCTCTTGTGTCTTTAACTAATTGCATTTTAACAAATATCACTGTAAATATGAAGTACTATTTTTTGACATGCCTGCGCTTTAGTGCTAAGATATATTTGTTTATTTGCATATGATTATTTTATAGTAGAAAGAAGGAATGCTGAATGACAGCAGAAGACAGAAAAATCTTAAATAGAATCAATGATTATGCCGATAAGGTATTAAAAGATTTTGACCCACAAAAGACACGTGTATCTTTTCAATTAGAAAAAATCAAGCCTATTATGGAAGAAATTGCTACAGAGCTCAATATTCCTGTAGAAGAGGTTTTCATGAAGTACATGGACCTTGCCAGTGAAGCTTCTGTAGAAGCTAATACCAAATTCCAAAATACGGTTGGAAACATAGCACAATATGGAGATATTGGTGACACATATTAAAACACACGTCTCACATCAAAAAATGTAGCAAAAAAGGATGCCTCATGCATCCTTTTTGTTTTTTCCTTTTACACATTTTTCTGGTTAAATCCCCTTTTACACAATTTTTGTACTAAAGTCCCCCAACCTTAATACGTACCCCATAAATAACTCTAAAAGAACTAGTCTTTCTAAACAACTCATCTGTTGTTTATGTATAGATTATTGCACATTTTTCACTATAAGTCAACATAAAAACAATATTTTTTTGTTGTTTTTGTTTAATGTCCAATGTCGAAAATGCATATTTTATAGTAATTTTAAACAAACTCAGAATTAGAACATCGTTACCATGTGTATTTTACAGCTTTTCCCAGTTTTTCACAAAATGGTTATTTTTGCGCGTTTTTTGATTATTTTTGACATATATCAGCAAAAAGGATGTCATTTTCAGACATCCTTTCGAAAATTTGTCAATTATTTTACCACTCTGACACGGAATACACCGTCAATTTTCTTTAAACCTTCTACGATATCAGTACCAATGTTACTCTCCACATCCATCATTGTATATGCATACTCGCCTCTTGATTTATTGGTCATATCAGTAATATTGATACCTGCTTCACCAAAAGCAGCTGTAAACTGAGTAATCATATTCGCAATATTTTTATGAAGAATAGCAATACGTCCGGCAGAAGTACATTTACCCATATCACAGTTTGGATAATTCACACTGTTCTTAATATTTCCATTCTCTAAATATTCCATTACTTCTTTTACTGCCATCTTAGCACAGTTATCCTCTGATTCTTCTGTAGATGCGCCAAGATGAGGAGTAACAATACAACCAGGATGACCTGCAACTGTAGGATTCGCGAAGTCAGATACATATTTTCTGATTTTACCTGATTCTAAGCCGGCTAAAACATCCTGCTCATTAGCAAGTAAATCTCTTGCAAAGTTCAAAATAACAACACCTTGCTTCATTTTTTCAATAGCCTGCGCATTAATCATGCCCTTTGTGCTGTCTAATAATGGTACATGGATAGTAATAAAATCGCAGTTTGCATAGATGTCATCTACATTTAATACATGCTTTACTTCACGACTCAAGTTCCATGCTGCATCTACAGAAAGATATGGGTCATAACCATATACCTCCATGCCTAAACTAATGGCTGCATTAGCAACCTTAACACCGATTGCACCTAAGCCAATAATTCCAAGCTTTTTGCCTGCAATCTCTGTACCAGCAAAGTTTTTCTTTTCTTTTTCTGCATCCTTGGCAATGGTATCCTTATCTTTATTATTCTCTACCCATTTGATACCACCAACTACATCTCTGGATGCTAAAAGCATACCAGCGATAACAAGTTCCTTTACACCATTTGCATTTGCACCCGGTGTATTGAATACTACAATACCCTGTTCTGCGCACTTCTCTAATGGAATATTATTTACACCTGCTCCTGCTCTTGCAATTGTTAATAAGCTTTCAGGAAGTTTCAACTCATGCATAGATGCACTTCTTACAAGTACACCTTGTGCCTGCTGTAAATCATCTGTCTTTTCATAATCAGCTGTAAAATTCTGAATACCATAATTGGAAATAGGATTTAAGCAATGATACTTATACATTATGCATTCTCCTCCTCAAATTTCTTCATAAATTCAACCAGCTTTTCTACACCTTCCATAGGCATAGCATTATAAATACTAGCTCTCATACCGCCTACTGTTCTATGTCCCTTTAAGTTTACAAATCCTGCAGCAGTAGCTTCTTTTACAAATTTTGCATCTAATTCTTCGTTGCCTGTTACAAATGGGACATTCATCAAAGAACGATCCTCTTTTCTGACAGTTCCTTTAAAGAGCTTGCTCTCATCTAAGAAATCATAAAGAATTTTTGCTTTCTTTTCATTGATTTCTTTCATTTTTTCAAGTCCACCAAGCTTCTTTAACCATTTAAATACTTTTCCGCAAATGTAAATACCGTAACAAGGCGGTGTATTATATAAGGAATCATTATCTGCATGAATCTTATATCTTAACATAGTTGGTGTACCAGGAAGTACATCCTCTGTAATCAGATCTTCACGAATGATTACAATAACAACACCTGCAGGTCCTACATTTTTCTGAACGCCACCGTAAATAACACCATACTTTGATACATCAATTGGCTCAGACAGGAAGCAGGATGATACATCTGCTACTAAGGTCTTACCCTTTGTGTTTGGTAAAGTATTATACTTTGTTCCGTATATTGTATTGTTCTGGCAGATATATACATAGTCTGCATCCTCAGAAATTGGAAGATCTGAACAATCCGGGATATAAGAAAAGGTCTTATCCTCTGATGAAGCAATCTTATTTGCTTTACCATACATACATGCTTCCTGATATGCCTTCTTAGCCCACTGTCCTGTAACGATATAATCAGCTACACCATTCTTCATTAAGTTCATTGGAATCATGGCAAACTGCTGGCTTGCTCCACCCTGTAAAAACAATACCTTATAGTTATCAGGAATCTTCATAAGGTCTCTTAAGTCTGCTTCAGCTTCTTTAATAATGGAATCATAAGCCTTCGAGCGGTGACTCATTTCCATTACCGACATTCCGGTTCCCTTATAGTCTAACATTTCTTCTGCAGCTTCTTTTAAAACTTCTTCAGGTAAAACTGCGGGACCTGCTGAAAAGTTGTACACTCTAGACACTTTTTTACTCCTCCTGGCTCATTTAAAAATTTAGGATTATTCCCTATATATCTAACACACTCGTGTCAAATAACTACTTTGGTATTAGTTGCGTTTTTCCAAGTCCTCTGCATCAAATACATCACTAATTGGTGCGCCCGCCGGAACCATTGGAAATACCTTATCATCTTCTTCAATGATACATTCAATCACAACCGGTTTCTGTAATGCAATTGCTTTTTCAATCGCAGGAGCTACCTCTTCCTTCTTTGTTACCCTGATTGCTGTACAACCAAGACCTTCTGATACCTTAACAAAATCAACCTGATCCTCTAATACAGTCTGGCTATATCTCTTTTCATAAAACAGCGTCTGCCACTGTCTAACCATACCAAGAACATGATTATTGATTACAATCTGTATAATTGGAATGTTATATCGGCTCGCTGTCGCGAGTTCATTCATGTTCATTCTAAAGCAACCGTCACCGGCAATATTAACGCAGATTTTGTCCGGTCTTCCTACTTTTGCACCAATACATGCACCAAGTCCATAACCCATAGTACCTAAACCACCCGATGAAAGGAAAGTTCTTGGCTCTGTATACTGATAAAACTGTGCAGCCCACATCTGATGTTGACCTACATCTGTAGAAATAATTGCCTTACCTTTCGTTACACGATCCAGTTCTTCAATAACATAAGGACAGGTCAGCTTGCTGGTATCATATTTCAATGGATACTTCTCTTTCATTTCACGAATAGAAGCAAGCCATTCTTCATGATGCTGTTGTTCCAGCTTTGCATTGAGTTCCTTTAAAACAGTCTTTAAATCACCAACAATAGATGCATCTGTTTTAATATTCTTATTGATTTCAGCTGCATCAATATCAATATGTAAAATCTTTGCTTTTTTTGCAAACGTTTTTGGATTTCCAAGTACACGGTCTGAAAATCTTGCACCAAGAGCAATCAACAAATCACATTGACTCACACCAAGATTAGATGTCTTTGTACCATGCATACCAATCATGCCTGTATACAAATCACTCTTACCATCAAATGCGCCCTTTGCCATCAAGGTATCACAGACAGGAGCTTCAATTTTATACGCAAACTCCTTTACCTCTTCGGAAGCACCAGAAATAATAGCACCACCACCTAAATAGATAAATGGTTTCTTTGCTTTACGAATCATTTCCAATGCGACATCAATGTCATTTTCTGTATACTGATTCCTTAAAACTATTTCTGCCGGTTTTGCAGGTGTATACTCGCACTTGTTTGCAGTAACATCCTTTGTAATATCTACCAAAACAGGACCCGGTCTTCCGGATTTTGCAATTTGGAATGCCTTTCTAATGGTATCAGCTAACTTTGTTACATCCTTTACAATAAAACCATGCTTTGTAATTGGCATAGTTACACCTGCAATATCTACCTCCTGGAAAGAGTCTTTACCTAACCATGGTAAAGTTACATTCGCAGTAATCGCTACAAGTGGAACAGAATCCATATATGCTGTTGCAATACCTGTAACTAAATTTGTCGCACCAGGACCACTTGTTGCAAGACACACACCTACCTTACCGGTAGCTCTCGCATAGCCGTCTGCCGCATGAGATGCCCCCTGTTCATGAGAGGTCAGAATATGATTGATTTCATTACTGTGCTTATATAATTCATCATAAATATTTAAGATAGAGCCACCCGGATAACCGAAAACAGTATCTACACCCTGCTCCTTTAAACATTCTACAACAATCTGAGAACCAGTTAATAACATGCATTTATCTCCCTACGTATGTAAATATTTATTTGTTTGGATTCTGTAAAATAGCCCCTCTGTTACCACTTGTTACCATTTCTCTGTATCTTGCAAGATAGCCGGTCGTCACAGTTGGCTCCTTTGGCTGCCATTTTTCTCTTCTCTTAGCCATTTCCTCATCTGAAACCTTAATATCAAGCTTCATTTCAGGGATATTAATAGAAATAATATCTCCTTCCTCCACAAGTGCAATTGGACCACCTACTGCAGCTTCCGGAGAAACGTGTCCGATGGATGCACCTCTGGATGCTCCTGAAAAACGTCCATCCGTAATCAATGCAACGCTAGAGCCTAAGCCCATACCAGCGATTGCTGAAGTCGGATTAAGCATTTCTCTCATACCAGGTCCGCCCTTTGGTCCTTCATAACGAATAACTACCACATCTCCTGCTACAATCTTTCCGCCCTTAATTGCTGCAATTGCATCCTCTTCACAGTCAAAGACTCTTGCCGGTCCTTCATGTACCATCATTTCTTCTACTACTGCCGAACGTTTTACGACACTTCCGTCAGGTGCAAGGTTTCCTTTCAATACGGCAAGACCACCTGTTTTACTATATGGATTACTTGTCGGTCTTATAACCTCTTCATTTCTATTTTTTACGCCCTTGATGTTTTCTCCGATTGTTTTACCGGATACTGTCATACAATTCTCATTAATCAAGCCAAGCTCTGCCAATTCATTCATAACTGCATATACACCGCCTGCCTCATTCAAATCCTCCATATAAGTAGGACCAGCAGGTGCTAAATGGCAAAGATTTGGTGTCTTGGCACTGATTTCGTTTGCAAAAGCAATATCAAAATCAAAACCAATTTCATGAGCAATAGCAGGTAAATGTAACATACTGTTTGTAGAACATCCAAGTGCCATATCAACTGTTAACGCATTCAAAATAGCATCCTTAGTCATGATATCTCTTGGTCTGATATTTCTCTCTAGCATTTCCATAACAGCCATACCTGCATGCTTAGCAAGTTTAATTCTTTCAGAATATACAGCAGGAATTGTACCATTCCCCTGTAAGCCCATTCCTAAAGCTTCTGTTAAACAGTTCATAGAGTTTGCGGTATACATACCTGAACAAGAACCACAAGTAGGACATACTTTCTGCTCAAATTCACAAACTTCTTCCTCTGTCATAGTTCCTGCAGCATAAGATCCTACTGCTTCAAACATAGAGGAAAGACTTCTCTTCTGTCCCTTCACGTGACCTGCAAGCATAGGACCACCTGATACAAAAACTGTAGGCACATTAATTCTTGCAGCTGCCATCAAAAGACCTGGTACATTCTTGTCACAGTTTGGCACCATAACAAGTGCGTCGAACTGATGAGCAAGCGCCATACACTCTGTAGAATCAGCAATTAAATCTCTGGTTACTAAAGAATACTTCATTCCAATGTGTCCCATGGCAATACCATCACATACAGCAATAGCAGGGAATACAACAGGTACACCACCTGCCTCTGCAACACCAAGCTTTACTGCATTGACAATCTTATCCAGATTCATATGACCCGGAACAATTTCATTATAAGAGCTGACAATACCAACCATTGGTTTTCTCATTTCTTCTTCTGTAAATCCTAACGCATTAAATAAACTTCTATGAGGTGCCTGCTGCATCCCGCTTTTTACATTATCACTTTTCATTGTCTCTACCTGAACCTTTCCTGTATCACACATTTATGACATAACTGTCACAACTAAATTCTTTCTGCGATTAAATCACCCATCTGCACAGTACCCACCTGTGTCACGGTGTTCCTCTTATTTTCCTCCTGAGGCATAATATCAATGGTACGATAACCATCTTTCAGTACCTGCTTTACTGCATTTTCAATAGCATCCGCTTCTTTATCCAAATCAAAGGAATAACGGAGCATCATTGCCGCACTTAAAATGGTAGCAATCGGATTAGCAATGCCTTTACCCGCAATATCCGGTGCAGAACCGCCACTTGGCTCATAAAGTCCGAACCTGGTATCATTCAGACTTGCAGAAGACAGCATACCAATAGAACCCGTTACCATACTTGCTTCATCTGATAAAATATCTCCAAACATATTCTCAGTTAAAATAACATCAATCTGTTTTGGATCCTTTACAAGCTGCATAGCACAGTTATCTACCAGCATGTGTTCATACGTAACATCCGGGTAATCCTTTGCAACCTCTTCAACAATTTTTCTCCAAAGTCTTGATGAGTCTAATACATTTGCCTTATCAACACTTGTTACCTTCTTTCTTCTCTTCTGTGCGATTTCAAAACCTTTTACCGCAATTCTTCGAATTTCTTTTTCATTATATGTAAGAGTATCTACTGCAGTCATCACACCATCGATTTCTTTGGTGCTTCTTTCTCCGAAATAGAGACCACCGGTCAATTCGCGCATAATCATCATATCAAAACCATCGCCAATGATATCTTCTCTCAGAGGACAAGCTTCTTTTAATTCCGGATATAAGTAAGCCGGTCTTAAATTAGCAAATAAATTCAACGCCTTTCTAAGCTTTAATAATCCTGCCTCCGGTCTTAAATTTGGCGGGAGCTTATACCAAGGTGAGGTAGAAGTATTTCCACCAATAGAACCCATTAACACAGCATCTGCAGCCTTGGCAGTCTCAATAGCTTCCTCTGTCAGTGGTTCTCCACAAGCATCAATGGACGCACCACCCATTAAAATATCTGAGAACTGAATAGTATGATTATATTTCGAAGCAACCTTTTCTAGCACTTTTTTCGCTTCGCTCACGATTTCTGGTCCAATTCCATCACCCGGAATACAAACAATATTCAAATTCATATTTTTTTCCTCTTCCCATATTCAAACTTTGTATGTATATTTATACAAGTTACATAACGCTATCTTATTACATTCAGTTACAAATTTCAACTGATAACGTGAAAAAGTTCGTCTGTAAGGCGGTAAAAAAACTCATATTGGTTATAACTAAAAGTTATATCCATGTATACAAGCATAACAGATTCGTAACAAAAAAGAGCCCACTCAGGACTCTCTTTTGTTTCTTATTATGAAATATGCTTATTCAGCATCAGGTTTTTCTACTTGTTCGATTGCAGTCTTTTTCATAGGGATACGGCAGTTCTTATTGTTTCCAAATTCAACAATAACATCATCATCTGTAACATCAATGATAATACCGTAAAAACCGCTTGTAGTCAAAACGCTGTCTCCTACCTCAATAGAGTTTACAAGGGCAGTTCTCTTCTTCTGCTCTTTTTTCTGTGGACGGTAAAACATAAAGTAGAAAATAGCAATGAGAACTGCAAAGTAAATAATCCAAATAATTGGACTTGCTGCAGCTTCTCCTGCGGCAGCTGCTTCTGCATCTGTCAATAAAAGATTCAACATAACTGTTCCTCCTAGTAATCTTAGTAGCTTCCTTAATAAAAGCGAAAACACCTAATTGACATATTACACAAAAATGGCACACACATCAAGATATTTTAGAAATCTTTTATGGTTCACCGGCTTCCATTCCTGCAAGCTTTCTCTTTTTATATGCAGCAAACTCTCCGGCATCCAGCGCATCTCTTATCTCTGTCATCATAGTGTTATAGAAATATAGGTTATGCAATACGCATAATCTCATACCAAGCATTTCCTTTGCCTTAAGCAAATGTCTAATATACGCTCTTGAATATCTCTGACAAGCCGGGCATTTACATCCCTCTTCGATTGGTCTCTGGTCAAGCTCGTATTTTGCATTAAACAAGTTAATTTTTCCATGGTTTGTATACAAATGACCATGTCTTCCATTTCTGGTAGGATAAACGCAGTCAAAAAAGTCAACGCCTCGTTCCACAGCCTCTAAAATATTTGCAGGTGTACCTACCCCCATCAAATAAGTCGGCTTATCTTTTGGCAGATATGGAACTGTTTCTTCTAATATATAATACATTTCTTCATGGCTTTCTCCTACAGCAAGACCACCTACTGCGTAACCATCCAAATCCATCTCAGAAATCCTTTTTGCATGTTCAATACGAATATCAGGATAAATTGCCCCTTGGTTGATACCAAACAACATCTGATTTTTATTAATCGTATCCTCTAAAGAGTTTAAACGATTCATTTCGTTTTTGCATCGTTCTAACCATCTGGTCGTTCTCTCTACAGATTGGACCACATATGGTCGTTCTGCCTTACTCGGCGGACATTCATCAAATGCCATGGCAATTGTTGAAGCCAGATTTGACTGTATCTGCATACTTTCCTCAGGTCCCATGAAAATCTTTCTGCCATCAATATGAGAATTGAAATATACACCCTCTTCTTTGATTTTTCGAAGACCAGCTAAAGAAAATACCTGAAATCCGCCAGAGTCAGTTAAAATTGGCTTGTCCCATGACATAAATTTGTGCAATCCACCCAATTTTTTAATTGTCTGATCTCCTGTCCTTACATGCAAATGGTACGTATTGGATAACTCCACCTGCGTACCAATCTGTTCTAAATCTGCAGTTGAAACAGCTCCCTTGATTGCAGCAACTGTTCCGACGTTCATAAATACCGGTGTCTGAATCGTACCATGAACAGTCGTCACTTCCGCTCTCTTGGCTCTGCCTTCTTGTTTCAATAATTTATACATTTTTACTTCAAATCCTCCAAAAATTCCTCCAGGGTAATACCCTGCTCCATAATTGCTGTCGCAGCTGTCTTGCCCACATAACGGAAATGCCAAGGCTCATACTGAATACCTGTTATATATTCTTTGCCAAGTGGGTAACGAAGAATAAAACCATATTCACAGCCATGTTCTTTTAGCCAAATGCCTGCTTCTGTTTCTCCAAAACCGGAATCCAATGTCGTATAAGTATTGCTGACAATATCAAGTGCCAAACCGATCTGATGTTCACTGGCTCCGGGAACAGTAACAGACATAGAAGATATCTTATATGCTTCCGTATAGGAATAGCCTTTATTCATATAATAATCTATTTTTCGATTGAATAAAACAGTTTGACGATTATAGTCCCTATATGGGGAACAAATCATCAAGCTGATACCGTCATTTTGTGCAGCCTGTAGCATAGCCATCAAATCATCAATAATGCGGACATCGCATTTCATATTACCAGTAATTGTACCAAGTGTAAAGCTATAATCTGTAGGAACAGGATGTTGTTTGTTTACAAGTACAAGTTGCCAGTCGTCAGCAGATAATGCAGAAATATCCGTTGCTTCCTCTTCTGTCTCACCTTGTGCAAGTTCATTTGCTTCCAAAATATCATCCAAAGTAAACTGGTCGATGTCATCCGATTTTACATCCAATTCTTCATTATCATAGCCTTCCAGGACATCGTCATCATCAATCATTTCACTAACCGGAATAACAACCTCTACTGCCTCATATTCGTAGCTTTCCTGAATATCATTCCACTCCTGCATATCCACAATATCATAAATCTGCTTCTGCTCTTGCTCAGGATATGCAAAGCTGCTGCTAACAACAAAGAATAGAACCACAACAAAACAGCAGGATAAACGCTTAGTATTCTGTACCAATGCAAATCCTGTACGATACACAAACCTTACACCGGCTATTTTCCACTGATAAAACCAGCGAAGTTGTTTGTTTTTTTCCATTTTTTGATGCAATTTTGCAATATGTTTGTCTTCCCATGTTCTATTCATATTTCCATCCCCATTATATATTAGCTGTATTCATCAAATTACAACTAATTCCCCAAATATTCTATTTATTATGATAACATAAAATCTTTTATTTTGCATTATTTTTTCTGAATTATAAGAATCTTTTTTCTTGATTTTTTAAACATTTTCCTTATAATTTAACTTATTAACGTCAAAAAGTTGGAGGAATAACTATGGCAGGTTCTACATTTGGAAATTTATTTAAAATCACTACCTGGGGAGAGTCTCATGGTGCTGCACTTGGTGTTGTCATTGACGGCTGTCCTGCAGGTGTTTCATTAGAGGAAGAGGACATTCAGCTTTTCTTAGACCGTAGAAAGCCAGGTAATTCTAAGTTTGCTACGCAAAGGAAAGAATCCGACAGCGTAGAAATCCTCTCCGGTGTCTTCGAAGGCAAAACAACAGGTACTCCTATTTCTCTATTAGTAAGGAACACTTCCCAGCGCTCTGATGATTACAGTGAAATTGCATCCTATTAC
>CAMBAN010000064.1 GCA_945864145.1 uncultured Lachnospiraceae bacterium
AACAGGGAAGATGGTAAGGGTGCTGAGTTTATCTTTACATTACCATTATAAGGAAAGGAAGAAAGCCAATGATTCAGGAAAAAATACTTGTGGTAGAGGATGACATACAAATTCAGAATTTTATGGTATATACACTTGAAAATGCCGGATTTGAAGTTGTGGCGGTGCCTGGTGGAAAAGAAGCTATTGAATGTATGATACGAAAAGACATAGACTTAATCCTGCTTGATTTGGGGCTGCCGGATATGGACGGCATGGATGTTTTACACAAAGTCAGGGAATGGTCTGGTGTGCCAATTATTATCGTATCAGCAAGGGACCAGGATAAAGAAAAGGTAACTGCTCTTGACGATGGGGCAGATGATTATTTGACCAAGCCTTTCTCAGCTACAGAGCTGATGGCAAGAATCCGGGTTGCCTTAAGACATTATTACCGGATGAATCAAAAGGAAGAGGTAGAAAAGCCTGACGATGCTGTTTACACTAATGGAGACATTTGTTTGGATAATGGAAAACATATGGTATATAAAAGTGGACAGGAGATACATCTGACACCAATGGAATATAACCTTTTGTATCTTTTTATGAGAAACCCGGGTAAAGTGCTGACATACCATGCAATCCTTCAAAAAATCTGGGGAGATGGTTATGGTGAGGATACACAGGTATTACGTTCTGTCATGGCATCAACCAGAAGAAAGATTGAGAATAATCCTGCAAAACCGGAGTACATACTGACAGAAATCGGTATTGGTTACCGTATGAGGGAAAGAGACAAATAAAGAGAAAGCAGGGATTTTCATGCAATATACAGATGATTCATGTTTTTTTGCTGTTATGAGTACAGCAGAATTTCGGGAGAGAAAAGAGCAATTTGTTTATCACAAGGAGATGCTGCACAGCCTTGGTTCTATACGCTACTGTAAGGCTGAACTGATTAAAGATTGCATTCTCGGTACAATCCGACTCCCACAAAAGAATGAACAGAAAAAAGCACAGCTTTCATTTGGATTCTATTTGACAGGCAAGAAAGTGGTTTTTATCGAAGATGAAGGTAAATTGAAGGCATGGATAGAAAAACAGACGGAGATGTTTCAGGAAGTTGATACACCGAAACAGTTGTTGTTACGGATTATGGAGCATATGATAGAAAAGGATACCTTGTATTTTTCTCATATGGAGGCTGAGCTGGACAAGCTGGAAGAGGAGATAAGTGGGGAAGGAGGAAGTAATACTAATTTTTTCACATCACTGACAAAGCATAGGCAAAAACTTTCTGAGTTTAATATTTATTATGAACAGTTGATAAATATTGGAGAATTGTTCAGTACCTGTGATTTTTATCGTTCTGAACAGGATACACAAGGTTGGGACAGATTTATGCACCGTGTGGAACGTTTGCAAAATCATGTACATCTTCTTCGTGAAAATGTGCTCCAGATACGTGAACTGTATCAATCAATGCAGGATGCACGTCAAAATAAAATCATGGGCATAATTACCATTGTTACTACTATTTTTCTGCCGCTTACGTTAATTACAGGCTGGTATGGAATGAATTTTGTCTATATGCCGGAGCTGCAATGGCGGTATGGTTATTTTGCTGTGATAATTGGAGCACTGATTATTGTAATAGCGGAATTCATTTATTTCAAAAAGAAAAAATTTTTCTAATCTTAAAGCAATATGGTTTGGGGGGTAATAGAAACATTTATGTATTCAATAAAGAAGTTGCGGAATGGATAGCAATGTTCAAACGCATATATAATGAGCTTCTTACTTTTAATGACTCATTGAGTTTCATATTTCGATTTCGATAATTTATAATGAATAAGAACATTCCCACAAAAATCCTGGGGTTTTGATACCGGGTATTCATGTGGGAATGTTTTTTTTATTCACATCTTTCTTACAGATGCTTCTCATTCTCACAGAATTCTCACAAAGCCATGAGCAATTTCCACACTATTCTGACAAGGAAAAAATTATAATACAGGTAAAGCAAAGGAGGAATGAGAAATGAGTCATACATTGGAAGAAAGATGTAGACAATTGATGATACAAAGAAAATTTGAACAATGTCAGAAAGAAATAGAGACAGCTATGTCAGAAAATCCTCATTGTGCAATTCCGCATAATTTGATGGGTATTTTAATGGAGAAGGAATCCAACCATATACTTGCCATGAAGCATTTTCGTGCTGCTTATGCACTAGATCCTACTTATGTTCCTGCACGGTATAACATGGAACAGTATGGACAGATGTATCCGAAAGGAAAATGTGCCTTTACGGAAGAGGATTGCCCGGTTGAAAATGATCAGCAGTTTGAATGGATCTATGATGAGCATCATGTTGGTCATTTGGTACGAAGGTAAAGAAATCATATCTTTATAGATTCTTTAAATGGATGCGGAAGCTCTTAACAGATATTTAAAAAATAAAGTGGTACTATTTTTTTGAAATAAGGAGGTTATAGAAAATGAATATTATTACAGGAATCATAGGAGTATGTGCAGTAGCACTGTTAATTTATTACTTTGTGATTTTAATTAATGAAAGGAGACGAACAATAATGGAAACATTCATACAGTATATTTTTTATTTGGCTGTACTGATACTTTTAGCAATTCCTTTGGGAAAGTATATCAGCAAAGCGATGAGTGGGGAAAAGGTTTTTTTAACAAAAATTCTGGCACCCTGCGAGAGAGGAATTTACAAGATATTACATATTGATCCTGATGAAGATATGTCATGGAAAAAGTATTTGGCAAGCGTTGTAGCTTTTTCGGGAATCGGATGTTTTGTGTTATTTGTTTTACAGATGGCACAGAAATTCCTGCCATTGAATCCACAGCATATTGATGGAATGAGCTGGGATTTATCATTAAACACAGCAGTTAGTTTTATGACAAATACGAACTAGCAGGCATACAGTGGAGAGTCACAGCTTTCCTACTTATCACAGGCACTTGGACTTACCGTACAAAACTTTGTCACACCGGCAACAGGTATTGCAGTTTTATATGTTTTAATCCGTGGATTTACAAGAGTTAAGGGAAAAGGAGTGGGAAACTTCTGGACAGATTTAACCAGATCTACCTTATATGTTCTGATGCCATTATCTCTTGTAGTTGCTCTTGTTATTGCATCACAGGGCGTACCTCAGACAATGAAAGCGGCAGAAAGTGTTGAACTTATGGAGCCGGTTGCTTTTGATGCAGATGGCAATTACATAGAAAATGCAGAAATTGATTTAGAGAATAACATTGTCACATTAGATGGTGAAGTGGTAGAAGATGCTCAGATTGTCACAGAAGAAATCGTACCACTTGGACTGGCTGCAAGTCAGGTTGCAATCAAACAGCTTGGTACAAATGGCGGTGGTTATTATGGAGTGAACTCTGCTCATCCGCTGGAAAATCCAAACTGGTTTTCAAATTTATTTGAAATGCTTTCTTTGTTGCTGATTCCGGCAGCGTTATGTTTTACTTTCGGACGTGAAGTAGAGGATAAGAAACAGGGTGTTGGATGTGGATTGTACGGAATGCTGGGATTTGCAATTTTGACAGTGTTTATTGCAGGACTTATGGTAGGACGTACACCGGAATATCTTGGAAAGAAAATTGAACCATATGAAATGAAATGGGCAGTACTTGTGTGTCTTGCAACACCTATTGCAATTCTGGTATTCAGTGGTATCGCAGCAATCGTTCCTTCTGTAGCAGACAGCCTGAATAATACGGGAGCACATGGACTTTCGGAAATGCTCTATGCTTATTCATCAGCAGGAGGAAATAATGGCTCCGCATTTGCAGGCTTTGGTGCCGATACACCATTCCTTAATCTGACACTTGCAGCGACAATGCTGATTGCAAGATTCCTTCCAATTACGGGCATTCTTGCAATTGCAGGAAGTATGGTACAGAAAAAGAAACTGGCAGTAACCGCAGGTACTTTATCAACCAGTAATGGAATGTTTGTATTCCTGTTAATCGTTATTGTTTTGCTTATTGGTGCACTTAGCTTCTTCCCGGCACTTGCACTTGGACCAATCGCTGAATTCTTGAGTTGATAGGATAGGAGGAATTAGAAATGGCAGAGAAACAAAAAAGCGCCCTTTCCGATAAGAAGATGGTAATAAGGGCTATAAAGGATTCTTTTATAAAATTAAAACCAAAAACGCAGGCAGGTAATCCGGTAATGCTTTTGGTTTATATATCAGCAATCCTAACGACTGTACTTTGGCTTATTTCATTGATTGCAGGGATAGGAGATGCAGATACAGGATATACCTGTGCAATCGCAGTTATTCTCTGGTTTACAGTTTTATTCGCAAATTTTGCGGAAGCTATTGCAGAGGGCAGGGGAAAGGCGCAGGCGGATTCCCTCAGAAAAGCAAAAAAGGATGTAGAAGCACATAAAATCCCGGCACCGGATAAAAAGGAAAGAGTTGAGGTTGTATCCTCAGTAAAATTAAAAAAAGGTGATTATGTCATTGTAAAAGCAGGAGAACAGATACCGGGAGATGGCGAAGTAGTAGATGGTGCAGCATCGGTAGATGAAAGTGCTATTACCGGTGAATCTGCTCCGGTTATACGTGAAAGTGGTGGTGACCGCAGTGCAGTAACAGGTGGTACTACTGTATTGTCAGACTGGATTGTAGTAAAAATCACAAGTGAAGCAGGCGAAACCTTCATGGATAAGATGATTGCCATGGTAGAAGGAGCGAACCGTAAGAAAACACCAAATGAAGTCGCACTGCAGATTTTCCTTGTGGCATTAACAATTATATTTGTTTTAGTTACATTATCACTTTATACATATTCTGTTTTTTCAGCAAAACAGGCAGGAATTCCAAATCCTACTTCAGTTACAACGTTAGTTGCCTTATTGGTTTGTTTAGCACCAACAACAATCGGAGCTTTACTCTCTGCAATTGGTATTGCAGGTATGAGCCGATTGAATCAGGCAAATGTTCTGGCTATGAGTGGACGAGCAATTGAAGCAGCAGGCGATGTAGACATTTTGATGTTGGATAAAACAGGTACAATCACACTTGGTAACAGACGTGCAGATTCTTTTATCCCGGTAGACGGAAATTCTGAGCAGGAGTTAGCCGATGCAGCACAGCTATCATCTTTAGCAGACGAGACACCGGAAGGTCGTAGCGTAGTAGTGCTTGCAAAAGATAAATTCGGAATTAGAGAGAGAAGTCTTTCTGAAAAGGGCATGGAGTTTGTCCCATTTACAGCGGTCACACGAATGAGTGGAGTAAATATCGGCGGCTGTGAAATCAGAAAAGGAGCTGCGGATGCTATCAAAGAATATGTAATAAAAGGAGGAGGAATCTATTCTCCGGAATGCGATGAAATTGTAAAGAAAATTGCTTCAAAAGGTGGAACCCCTTTAGTAGTTGCAAAAAATCATATTGTACTTGGTGTCATTTACCTAAAGGATATTATTAAAGATGGCGTGAAGGAAAAATTTGCGGATCTTCGGAAAATGGGAATTAAGACAATCATGATTACCGGAGATAACCCGTTGACGGCCGCTGCAATTGCGGCAGAAGCAGGTGTGGACGACTTCCTTGCAGAGGCAACTCCGGAAGGAAAGCTGAATATGATTCGAGATTTTCAGAAAAAGGGACATCTGGTTGCTATGACGGGTGATGGTACAAATGATGCTCCTGCACTTGCACAGGCAGATGTGGCTGTAGCTATGAACAGTGGTACACAGGCAGCAAAGGAAGCAGGCAATATGGTTGACCTGGATTCCTCACCGACTAAGCTGATTGATATTGTAAGAATCGGTAAACAGCTTTTAATGACAAGAGGAAGTCTTACGACTTTCAGTATTGCCAATGATGTGGCAAAGTATTTTGCAATTATTCCGGCATTGTTTATGGGCTTATATCCGGGACTTGCAAAATTAAATATCATGGGACTTCATAGCCCACAGAGTGCGGTTCTTTCGGCAATCATTTACAATGCATTGATTATCATTGCATTGATTCCGCTTGCACTAAAAGGTGTCAAATACAGAGAGGTATCTGCCGGAAAACTATTGTCACGAAACTTGCTTGTATATGGACTTGGTGGTATTATCGCACCATTCATCTTTATAAAACTGATTGACATTTTATTGGTTCTTATGCATGTCGTTTAAAAAATGGAGGTGTGAGAAGATGAGATATGCAATAAAAACAATTTTTAAATATGTGATGATGGTTTTAGGAATGATTTTAATCATTGGCGGGATTTTTGCATTTAAACTTTTCCACTATGGATATATGTAAACACAGGAGGTTTCGGGAATATGAAAAAAAAGAGTCATGTAATAGGAAAAGCAGCCGGTATGGTGCTTACGATGACAATAATTTGTGGTGTTTTGTACACGATAGCAGTGACTGGAATTTCACAGCTTTTCTTCCATGATAAAGCAAATGGAAGTGTAATAGAGATTGATGGGAAGAAATATGGATGTGAGCTGCTTGCACAGCAGTTTACCGGTGACGAGTATATGTGGGGAAGAATTATGAACTTATCTGTTTTTACAGATCAGGATGGTAATGCAAAAATGTACTCCGGTCCCTCGAATTTAAGTTCAAAGAGCGAAGAATATGAGAAATTGATAGATGAACGAGTTGCAAAAATCAGGGAGGCAAACCCGGATGCAGATACAGATAAAATTCCGGAAGATTTGGTGACTTGCTCAGGAAGTGGACTTGACCCGGATATTTCTTTAGCAGCGGCCCAATATCAGCTTCCAAGAATTGCAGAAGCAAGAGGAATGTCTGAAGAAGATATGGAAGCTGTTATAGACGAATGTACGACTCATAAGATTTTGGGTATTTTCGGAGAGGAACGAGTAAATGTTCTGAAAGTAAATCTTATGCTTGATGGAATCATGGAGTAAAAAACTTCAGGCACATGCATAGGCGATTGTGGAGCAGAGAATGCTTTGCAACCGCCTGAATGTGTTTAGCGATGATAAAAGAAGGTGAAAACATGGAAATGGAAAGACCCGATCCTGAAAAAATACTGGAAAGTATGGAAATGGAGGAAGAAAAGAAGAAGCAGGGCAGGCTTAGAATTTTCTTTGGCTATGCGGCAGGAGTTGGCAAAACATACAGTATGTTAAAATCTGCCAGAAAACGGAAAGAAGAAGGATGGGATGTAGTCATTGGTTATCTGGAACCGCATGCAAGACCGGAAACAATGGCACTTGCAGATGGTTTGGAGAAGATTCCGGTAAAAGAGATAAACTATAATGGTATCAGTTTAAAAGAAATGGATGTAGATGCAATCCTTTTGCGGAAACCGGGACTTGTACTGGTGGATGAATATGCACATACCAATGCCGCAGGAAGCAGACATGAAAAAAGGTATCAGGATGTGGAGGAAATACTTGCCGCAGGAATTGATGTCTATACAACGGTGAATGTGCAGCATATTGAGAGTTTGTGCGATATTGTTGCGTCAATTACCGGAATTATTGTCAGGGAAAGAATTCCGGATCACGCATTTGACAGAGCTGATGAAGTCAAATTGGTAGATATTGAGCCGGAGGTTTTGATTACCAGATTAGAAGAAGGAAAAATCTACCGGAGTGAACAGGCTTCTCGTGCACTGGGTAATTTTTTTACAATAGAAAAGCTTACTGCACTTAGGGAAATTGCGTTAAGGCGTACTGCGGACAGGGTAAATCTGGTTGCAGAGCGGACAAAAAAACAGGCAGGAAGACAATATTATACGGAAGAAAAAATATTAGTTGGAATTTCTCCTTCTCCGTCAAATTCCAAAATTATACGTGCTGCGGCAAGAATGGCACAGGCATTCGGTGGAACAATGATAGGTCTTTATGTGGAAACTCCTGATTCCGAAAAATTTAGTGCTGAGGACAAAAAAAGATTGAAGGATAACATTCATCTTGCTGAGCAACTTGGTGCAAAAATTGAGACTGTTTCAGGAGAAGATATTCCATTTCTGATTGCGGAATATGCCAGAAATTCGGGAATTTCAAAGATTGTTGCCGGTCGTAGTATGCCGAGAAGAGGTTTTATGCATAAACCTACATTTGTTGATAAATTGACAATGTATGCTCCGGATATGGATATTTATATTATTCCTGACAATCATATGGAGAGGGTAAAACAAAAACTTAATTTTGAAGCAAAAGGCAGGATAAGGTGGGTGGATTTCCTGAAGGCTGCTTTATGCTTGTTTGCATCTACTATTATTGGGTTAATATTTTACAAAATGGGCTTTCGTGATACGAATATTATTACTGTATATATTCTGGGTGTCATGATTTCCGCAATTATCACACAAAGTCGTTTTTTGTCTTTTGTGCAGTCTTTCATGAGTATACTTGTTTTTAACTATTGCTTTACAGAACCAAGATTTTCTCTGGATACATATGATTCCGGTTATCCTGTTACTTTTCTGATAACATTCGTAGCTGCTTTGATTACAGGAAATCTTGCTTTGGAAATGAAAATGCAATCCAAGGAACTTGCAAAATCAGCATATCGAACAAAAGTTATACTGGATATTGATCAAATGCTTCAAAGTCAGAATAGTATAAGTGATATTGGTGCAACAATGGCAGAAGAACTAAGTAAACTTTTGAAACGTCCAATTGTTTATTATCAAAAAAAGGCAGATGGACTTATGGAGCCAAAGATATACGATACAGATAATACTTTGACTTCAGATGAGAAAAGTAAAATGCTAATGGATAATGAAAAGGCAGTTGCACAGTGGGTTTTCAAAAATAATAAGCGTGCAGGAGCAACAACAGGGACGCTTGCTAATGCTGCCTGCTATTATCTGGCGGTAAGAAGTCTGAATGAAGTATATGGAGTAGTAGGAATCCGAATAAAGCAGGAGGAAAATTTAAGTGCATTTGAGAGTAACGTGCTTATGGCAGTTCTTTCAGAAACAGCAACTGTTATGGAGCGAGAGCTTCTGCGTAAGAGAGAGGAAAAAAGTATGTTCCTATATCTACGATGATTCCGTATGGCTTATTAACCTTGTGGAAAATCTGTTATCTGTAACGAGAATAGAGGATGGGACTATGAACATCAAAAAACAGGCAGAGCTTTTAGAGGACATTATAGATGAAGCATTAAAACATGTTGGCAGAAAAAGCAGTGAATATCATATTGAGGTGCAGATGGAGGATGAAATGCAACTTGTAAAGGTGGATTCAAGGCTTGTACTTCAGGTAATTATCAATATTGTGGATAATGCGATGAAATACACACCGGAAGGCGGCACCATTTGTATTTCCACAAAGCGAAAAGGTGCTAACGTACATATTTGTATTGCGGATAACGGTATAGGAATATCAGATGATAAGAAACCTTATATTTTTGATATGTTTTATACAGCAAATGAAACAATAGCTGATTCCAAGAGAAGTCTTGGACTTGGACTTGCACTCTGCAAATCTATCATTAGTGCTCATGGTGGCACAATAGAGGTATTGGATAATAAACCGAAAGGAACAATATTTGACTTTACATTACCGGTTGAGGAGGTACATATACATGAATAATTCAATGATTTTAGTGGTAGAAGATGATTTTGCAATTCGCAGCCTGATTGCATCCACGTTGGAGATAGAAGGATATAAATATCATGTAGCAAAAGACGGAAAACAGGCTATTATTGAGGCAACATCACAAAATCCTGAACTGATTCTTCTTGATTTGGGACTTCCGGATATGGATGGAGTGGACGTAATAAAAAAAATACGAAGCTGGTCAACCGTGCCAATTACAGTTATCAGTGCCAGAAGTGAGGATAAAGATAAAATCGATGCATTAGATGCCGGGGCTGATGATTATTTAACAAAGCCCTTTTCAACTGAAGAATTGTTAGCAAGAATCAGAGGAATATACCGGAGAATACGATATATTGAGAATAATATTTCAAGTGAACAACAACCATATTTTCAAAATGGAAGCTTAAAGATTGATTATGGAATGCAGACAGTCTATGTGAATGATGTAGAAATACATGTAACTCCGATTGAATATAAGATTTTATGTTTGCTGGCAAAAAATATCGGGAGAGTTCTGACTCATATTTATATTACCAGGGAAATATGGGGCAGCTCATTGGAGGGAGACGTTGCTTCTCTTCGGGTTCATGTGGCTACAGTGCGGAAAAAAATAGAAAAAATAGATGCGAATAATAAATGTATTCATACACATATTGGAATTGGATACTGTATGATAAAGCAGGAATAGATGAAATCATGATTTCTCACAAGTTTCTCACATGGATAGAAAATTCTCACAACATTCTCACACCGATGAGGCGATTCCCACACCATTCTGACAGCAGAAAAATTATAATACAGGTAACTATTCAGAGCCATGCAAATTTTCAATCAATATGTGAATCATGCTTGCATGAATGAACATATTTTTGAAAATTTATATGGCGAGAAGCCAACATGAGCAAAAGGAAAGCCTCAAAGAGGCGATTTTGCGAATGGGCTCTGAATAGTTACTAATATAGACAAAAGCTCAAAGGAGGACAAGCCTATGGAAAAAAGCTATACAATTATTGCAGGTTGTGGGCGTTTAGGAGCAAGTATTGCAGGTAAGCTATCAGAGCAAAAAAAAGATGTTATGATTATTGACTGTGACAAAACGGCTTTTCGTAAATTGCCTATGTCTTTTGGAGGATTAACGCTGGCTGCAAGTGTAACAGATTTGGAAAGACTGAAAGCGGCAGAAATAGATAAGGCGACGGTATTTATTGCAGTGACAGATGATGATTGCACAAATATTTGCGCAGCGCAAATTGCTAAAAAGGTATTTCATATAGAAAAAGTGGTAGCACGAATTTATGACGAAGAAAAAATACCTCTTGTAACGGGAATGGAAATTGATACTATTTGTCCGACCAGGTTATCTGAGAAAGAAATTGCTGATTATATTCAGATAGGAGGACGGGATTATGTGGGTAAATAAAAAGAAAAAAAAGAACATTTTGATTGTAGGAGGATTTCACGAAGCCAGATCACTTGCTAATTCGCTCCTCGAAAAAGATTATCGTGTAACTGTAGTTAATAAAAATTATGCAGATTGTGAAAAACTTGCAGAGATTAATAAACTGAATGTGATATATGGAGATGGAAGTAAAAAATTCATATTGGAGGATGCTGATGCAGCATCATGTCAGGTGGCGATTGCTTTAACAGAAAGCGATGAAACAAATTTGATCATCTGTGAAATGTGTAAGGAATTTTTTCATGTGGAAAAGACAGTTTCCATGTTAAATGATCCGTCCAAAACAGATTTTTTTTACCAGATGGGAATTGACCGGGTGGTATGTGCATTAAACATGATTACCAATATTATGGAAGAAAATGCCCTTATGGATGAAATGATGACAATGATTCCGCTTGAGGAGGGAAGACTTCATATAGCAGAAACCGCAATCTTACATAATTCTGCGATGATAGGGAAGAAGCTATGGGAACTAAACCTTCCGAAAGAGATTATTATCGGCTGTATTTTAAGAGGCGATCAGAGTTTGATTCCAAGAGGTGATACCAGTGTAAAAGAAGGAGATATACTGCTTATGATTACTTCGGACAAACAAAAACTGAACGCTGTAAAGGAGTTGACGAAAAGTTGATTACTCATGAAAAGACTTCTATTCCAAACAATTCAATTTCAGGCAATTCAATTTCAAGCAATTCTATTGCCGGCAAAATGATGGTACTGGAAGGTATGATATTACTTGTTCCACTCATCGTGATTCCATTCTATCCCGGAGAAGCCAGGTTGTCTGTCATTTTTTTGATACCCGCATGTTTGTCTGTTATGGCAGGTTTGTTGGTCTGTCGTTATGGGAAGCAGATTGATAATAGCAGTCGCCTTGTTGTATTTTCATGGTTTTATGGAATTCTTCTGGCTGCGGTTCCGTTTCTTATGTATGGAGATGTCACACCTGTGCAGGCTCTGTTTGAATCGGTCAGTGGCTTTACTACAACCGGGCTTTCTGTGCTTGCTGTAGAAAAACTTCCACATACATTCTTGTTTTACAGGGCATTTTTGCAATATGTAGGTGGTCTTGGGTTTATTATGACGATGCTTCTTTTCGTGCAGGAAAAGGACTCCGCGGTTTTGTATAAGGCGGAAGGGCATCCGGACAGGCTGATGCCGGGGATAGGGAAAACGGCAAAGGTAATTGGCACCATGTATGGCTTCTTCCTGCTAATTGGTACAGTATTTTATACTATATTTGGAATGCCGTTTTTTGACAGCATTGTACATACTATGTGTGCATTATCTACAGGTGGATTTTCTAATAGAATGGACAGTATTGGATACTATAACTCATTGCCAATTGAATGTATTACTGTCATTTTGATGTTAATTGGTACAACAAATTTTTCGTTGCTTCTTCTGCTGTTTAAGGGCAGAATCAGGGATTTTTGCAAGTCAAGTGAAATGCGTTTTTTGGGAGCGCTTATTTTAATTGCTATCCCTATTCTATCGGGATTTTTGGTGGCAGGAGGAAAAACGACAGGGGAAGGAATACGTCTTTCCATATTCAATGCTTTTTCTGCATTGTCCACAACGGGATATGCAACTTGTAGTTACAATGACTGGCCGGAGACTGCGCTTACAGTCATGATTATTCTCATGGTGATTGGTGGAGGCTTAGGCTCTACCGCAGGTGGAATTAAACTGGCACGTGTGTGTATTTTAATGAAGAATCTTGTTCGGAATATACGAAAAAAAATGGTGCCGGATAGAACTGTTCTGCTTACCTATTATCATAGAGGAACAGAGAAAGAATTACTGGAGAATGAGCAGATAGAAGAGGCATCAACTTATGCAGGATGTTATGTATTGATTTATATTTTGGGTACTGTGCTTCTGACCTTTTTCTCAGGATGAACTTTGATACAGGGCGCATTTGAATTTGCATCGTCTCTTGGAACTGTAGGGCTTTCTATCGGAGTGACTAATTCCGATACTTCGACAATATGTCTTTTTATTGAAATTTTAGGAATGGTTTTAGGAAGGCTTGAAATATTTGTAATTTTTAAGGCGTTTTTAAAAAGATAAAGAAAAGAGATAAATGATTACAAGCAATACCCGGTACTTAGTGGCGAAACGCCACTAAGTGTACATTGGTTCATGTTCTGAATTAATATTTCTTAAACTGTTCCACATTTAATATAAAAAGGATAACGCCTCCGCAGTGGACAGAAATAGGAACTGCAGACATAGCAGCAATGGGAGGACATGCGCCTGCTGTCTGAAATGCTTCATATCTGTTTTCAATATGTTCCCCATGTTTCTTCATAATATATATTACTTCATCAATATATTTATGGTTGATTCCTATCATAATGGTAGTGCTTCGCTGCCGCAAAAAACCTCCTTGTGATTGAAGAATAGTTGTATAAAATCCATGCTCTTTCAGTTCCGAAATAACATCATGGTATTCATTTCCCTGAACAACAGCCAATATTAACTTATCACAATTCATACCTTTCATAATTTGATTATCCTTTCCACATACATCGCATTTTTTATTTTTTATCATAACATATACAAATTTAAAATATTGAAAAGAAAAAGTCTTTCTGTATTAAGAAATTAAAAAGATATTGAAAAGGGATTCGGAGACTCTTTAAAATGTAGATAGTGTGAAAAGAACTTCTAATCGCTCAGAGCAAAGGCTCTTTCGTGAAGAAATTCTATGTTTCATACCTGGAAAAAGCTAAAGCTTTTTCATTGCTATTTGTATCACTGCCAAAGCAGTGATATGCGGGATTAGTATGAAAAATTAGCTTGATAGCAGGATGGCGGTTATCGTTTGGCATATGCTGTTACGGCAACACAGAAGGAAATACTGAAAGCGTTTAACATGACCGCAACGAATATCAGAGAGCAAGCGATAGGAATTAATGAAGATTTAAGGCGATGCGAAGGAGAAAACTAAGATGGCAAGAATGAGCATAGATGAGAAGATAGATCAGCAAAAAGAAGTTGAGGATTATATGCTTACTCGTTATGCCTGTTATCTTATTGCTGAAAATGGAGATCCACGCAAGGAACAGATTGCTTTTGCACAAAGCTATTTTGCGGTTCAGACTAGAAAACAGGAATTGATTGAAGAAAGGATTTACAAGGATAATCCGCAATTACTGTTGAGCATGTGGAAAATAACAAGAATCAATTAGATGCTTTGCCAGATTTGCCAAAGAATCAAGGAACAGCTGATAAAGTGTTGGAAGCAAAAGAATAGTGGCATATGACAAAATTATTACCATTCGTGCATTGAGGAATACCATTCATGCAGGAATGATGTTTTTTATGATAGATTTGATATGATTACGCTAGACAAAAAATTTGGAAAGAGGTTTTTATGATTGGCAATATTATTTTTCATTTAAAAAGTGCAAAAAAATGGGATGAAAAACTGTTCTGGTATCAGTTTATATCTGTTATTCCTCAGGTGTTTTTTACTTTTTTATCAGTATTATTACCTTCTTATATTGTGTCAATGTTACAGCAGAATATAGATGTGAAACAAATATTGATTTCTATTAGCCTGATTGTAATCGGTATGGCATTTTGCAATGTTATCTCATCGGGAATGGAACAGTATTTATATCGCAATAGTATGAATCTGACTTTATATTATGAGGAGCAGATTTTCAGAAAAATGACAAGAGTGTCATATTACGAGCTTGAAAAGGAACAAACACATACTCTACTTGGTAATATCTGGAATGGATTTAGAAATGAATATATGATACGTAATTCAGTGACTAATTTTCCTGCATTATTAGTAGCGATATTAGCGTCTGGTCTTTATGGCTATTTTGTATTAAGAATTCATTGGATATTGTTTGTGATTATTTCAGTAGCCATTCTATTGAATTTCCTGTTTCTGAAAAAATCACGTGAAAGGCAGGGGTTAATCTATCAGGAAATCGGGCAACCGTTGAAGACAGTAGCTTATGTCAAAAGACATAGCATGGAACGAGTAGATGGAAAAGATATTCGAATCTATCAGATGCAGGAATGGTTCATCCAAAAATATGATAGTGCAATCAGTAAAATGAGTGATTTATATGGGAAAATACATAGGTATTATTTTATTAGACAATTAGGTGAATTGGGAATTCAGGGAATAACAGAGTTTCTTTCCTACGGATATATGACAATAGCACTTACCCGTAATTCTA
>CAMBAN010000065.1 GCA_945864145.1 uncultured Lachnospiraceae bacterium
GAGAAATGGTGGTCTATGGATCAGGCGGGCTCGTTTGGTGTATTTACCTATTGGGCAGGATATTGGAATGACAATCTTGTAAATACAATGGAAAAGAATGGACTTGATTCTGAGCTTGTAAGACTTAAACCAATTGCTGAGATGGATGGTTATATGAATAGAGAATCACCTGTATATTGTATCATTGATGATGGTGATGGCGATGATTCCAGAGAACAGGCAATTTTTGACGCATTTTTTGAGACTATGTTTGATGGTGGCACTGTTCAGACATTATGGGTATATGGTGCAGAAGATGTCCATTGGTCAACACATGCAGAATCCTTTACAACAGGGGAAGGGGATTCCCTTAAGGAATATAAGTATGATGAGGGTGAATTCCATTTGAAGCTGAATCCGGCTGATCCTAGTGCAGTCTGGAAGAAGAATGCAATTGATCCATCCTCTATGATTGCATCACTTACTAATGGCTATGAAACTGCTACAGACTTGACAAAGGAATGTAATGCATTTTTCTCTGAATATTGTGTTGATTGTCCTAAATCTGCATCTGCTGAATCTCTCGGCAAATATAACGGAAATTTAACAGATTTGAAGAATCAGGTGGTATCAGAGGTTGTTGTAAATGGTGGCGATGTTGATACATGGATGGCTGAGTATGAATCACAGTCTGCCGATATGGTAGCAGAGATTTTGGCTGAATTGAATCAGCAATAATTCTTCCTTAATATAAAGAGCGAAGGGGACTGCGGCGGCAGTCCTTTTTGCATGTCAGGGATAGGATACTGAATTTTCAGGGTACAAACAAAATCACAGGGACAATAGTTACATAAAATGAAAACTTTCTTGTTTATTATGTTTATTGAAATGAAAAGACAGAAATGATAGGATGAAACAAAAGTAAAAATAAATGGGGTGCAAAAGAGATGGAATTAAGGGTATTACAGGAAAAGGGCGTAGATATTCAAAAGGATTTGATTGGTATTTTCTTTGAGGATATCAATTATGGGGCTGATGGCGGTATTTATGCAGAGATGATAGAAAATCGTTCTTTTGAATTTCTGGATGCAAGAGGAGATAAGGATAAATATTTTCAGATTTATGATGGATTATATGGCTGGAAAGCATATCCAAATCAGGAACAGGCGAGTCTGAAAATCGAAGTAAAGGATGCATTAAATACGATAAATCCTCATTATGCAGTAGTAAAGGCAAAGGCAGGAAGCGGATTTACAAATAAAGCCTATGATGGAATTTATGTGGAACAGGGAAAGAGCTACCGCTTAAGCTTTTGGGCAAAGGCAGAACATCCGCAGGAGTTGGAAATTGCTGCGATTACTAAAACGGATGAAAAAGTGAAGCTTGCAACTGTACAGGTGACAGACAGAAACTGGAAGAAATATGAGGTTATCTGCAAAACTGACACAGATGTCAGAAATGGGCTTTTTGCAATTCTGCTTAAAGAGGCAGGTGAGGTTTGCTTTGATTGCATTTCCATGTTTCCGCAAGATGCAGTTTGTGGTGTTTTTCGCAAAGATTTAGCAGATAAGCTTCAGGAACTGCAGCCCGGCTTTATCCGCTTTCCAGGAGGATGTATTGTAGAAGGAAATGAGCTGACAAATCGTTACCAGTGGAAGCATACAGTTGGTCCGATAGAAGAACGAAAGGCAAACTGGAATCGATGGGCTGTACATGAAAATTGTGCAGAGAACGATTATACCTCAATCTATAGTCACTATAACCAGACATATGGACTTGGATATTATGAATATTTTATGTTATGTGAGTATTTGGGTGCAAAACCATTGCCTGTTGCCAATGTAGGACTTGCCTGTCAATACCAGTCTACACAATTGATTGAAAGAACAGATATGGCTTATCAGGAATTTATTCAGGATGTACTGGATTTGATTGAATTTGCTAATGGAGCAGAAGACACAAAGTGGGGAGCACTGCGTGCTTCCATGGGACATAAGGAGCCATTCGGACTGGAAATGATTGGCATTGGAAATGAACAGTGGCAGACAGAACGCGTAGATTTCTTTGAACGATATGATGATTTTGAAAAGGCAATTCATGATAAATATCCGGAAATAAAGCTGATTGGTTCTGCAGGACCCACTGTCCATACACCAACCTATGAGGCTGCCTGGAAAAATTATTATGAGAAGTGTCCTGAAAAGGAAAACTATACCTATGCAGTAGATGAGCATTATTATATGGAACCTGAGTGGTTTTTGGCAAATACACACTTCTATGACAAATATGACAGGAGTGTCAAGGTATTTGCGGGCGAATATGCTGCACATGACAGGGAAGAAAGCAGACTGACGCATAAGAATAACTGGAAATGTGCATTAGCAGAAGCAGCATTTTTGACAGGTGTGGAGAGAAATGCAGATGTAGTTTATTTATCTTCTTATGCACCGCTGTTTGCAAGAATCGGATATACACAGTGGGCACCTGACTTGATTTGGTTTGATGATAAAGAAAGCTATGGAACACCAAGCTTTTATGTACAAAAGCTTTTTAGCAGATATACCGGGGCATATACATTGGAAAGTGTGATGCAGGAAGGAGAGGAAAATCAACTATTCCATGTGGTATCTTACAATCCGGAGAAAAAGTGTATGTATATCAAGCTTGTCAATGCAGCAGAAAAGGAGCAGGAAGTACGCTTGAACCTTTCAGATAAATGGAATGATTTTGTGAATCAGGAAACTGTTATTCTGACAGGAGAGTTAAAAGCTGTAAACTCTATTACTGAGCCTACAAAGATTTGTCCTACAGAAAGAAAAGAAAAAAGGCAGGACTGCATAAAAGTACCTGCGCATACAATGATGGTTGTAATGTTATCTTAGAATAAAAGTACCTGTGGAAGATTGCCCACAGGTACTTTTAAAATAGAAATTAAAGTAAAGTTTCAAAACGTTTCATTGCTTCAATGGTATTTTCACGATTTCCAAAAGCGGTTAAACGGAAGAAGTATTTTCCATTGTTACCAAAGCCGGCACCTGGAGTACCAACTACCTGGATTTTGTCTAACATATAATCAAAGAACTCCCATGATTCCATGCCTTTTGGACATTCAAACCAAATATAAGGAGAGTTTACACCGCCAAAGTAGCGGATTCCCATCTTATCCATAGTGGAAGCAATGATTTTTGCATTTTCCTGATAATATTTGATATTTTCTTTGCACTGAGCCATACCTTCCGGAGAAAATGCAGCAGCGGCACCTTTTTGTACAATATAGGAAACACCATTGAATTTGGTAGTCTGACGACGGTTCCACATTGCATTGATAGAAAGCTCGCCTCCGTTAGAGGTTGCGTATTTTAAATCCTTTGGAACGACTGTGTAACCACATCTTGTTCCTGTAAAGCCTGCTGTCTTAGAAAGTGAGCAGAACTCAATAGCACACTTTTTTGCTCCTTCAATGGCAAAAATACTTCTTGGAAGAGAAGGGTCTGTAATAAAGCACTCATAAGCAGAATCATATAGAATAATTGCATCATTTTCCAATGCATAATCAACCCATTCTTTTAACTGTTCATGATTGTAAGCAGCTCCTGTTGGGTTGTTTGGAGAACAAATATAGATAATGTCTACATGCTTGCTGTGGTCAGGCATTGGTAAGAAATTGTTTTCTGCGTTTGCATCAATAAAAGTAATGTTTCTGCCATTCATGGTATTAGTATCCACATATACAGGATAAACAGGGTCTGGGATAAGTACAATATTGTCTTTGTCAAAGATATCTGTAATGTTACCTGTATCACTCTTGGCACCATCGGATACAAAAATTTCTTCAGCAGCTACAGAAACACCATTTCTCTTATAGTAGTCAACAATGGCATTTCTTAAAAATTCATAGCCCTGTTCAGGACCATAGCCCTTAAAAGTTTCAGAGGAAGCCATGGCGTCTACACCTTCATGTAACTGCTCAATCATTTCAGAACCGATAGGGAGTGTAACGTCACCAATTCCTAAACGGATGATTTTTTTATCAGGATGAGCGGCAGAGTAATCTCTGACACGATGATTTACTTCAGCAAATAAGTAATTTTCTTTCAAATTTAAGTAGTTTTCATTTAACTTTGGCATGATAGCTCTCCTTTCACAATGGTAGTTCTTAATAGAAACACTAAAAATATCATAACATATTGCAGGTGATTGTCAATCCTTATTCTAAAGGTTCTGAAAAAAATAACGACAAGGCACACAGTTGATTTATGTAAATGGATGTGCTACATTAGGCATATAAGAAGACATGGAGGTAGAGAACATGTTTGAACAGGAAACGGCAGAAGCAAAACAGGTTGTGGAAGAATTTTTAGAACAGGCAAAGCTGCAAAAAGGAGATTTGGTGGTAGTTGGATGTTCTACAAGTGAAATCGCATCTAAAAAAATAGGCTCTTATTCTAATCAGGATTTGGGAGAGGCAGTTTTTGTAGCAATGCATGAGACTTTTCAAAAGTATGGAATAGAAATGGCGGCTCAATGCTGTGAGCATTTAAACAGAGCGTTGATTATAGAACAAAAAACAGCGCAAAAATATGGCTGGGATGAGGTGAATGTAGTTCCATTTCCAAAAGCGGGAGGTTCATTTGCAACAGCAGCATATAAGCATATGGAACATCCGGTAGCAGTTGAAAGGATTCAGGCTAAAGGCGGTATTGATATTGGAGACACCTTGATTGGCATGCATATGAAGGCAGTTGCGGTACCGGTTAGAATTGCCCATCCGGTAATCGGTGGGGCACATATTGTTTGTGCAAGAACGAGAGCCAAGTATATTGGTGGCGAACGTGCACATTATGATGATACATTAGCATAAGTAAAAAGGGAAAGGCTAAGTTATTTGCGACTTATCTGAGAATGATTCAAAGTTTGGATGAGCACCGGATAACTGGGTATATTGTAAAAGGGATGAAAATATTATTTGTCAGGACAAAATTTTTGTGTTATGAGTCAAATGCAGTTTTTTTTGATGAAATGGAAGAAGAACTGAAAAAATTGGGGTGTGAAGTCATTACTTGTGATGTGATGGATGAAAAAACAGGTCAGGAGGAGTTCCCTAAGCTGATTGGAGCTTCTTTTGATGCCATTATTGACTTTAATTCTGTGCTGCCACTAGCGCAAATGGAGGATGGGACTCCTTTAATAGACAAAATAGATGCCCCATTTTTTAACTATATTGTAGATCATCCGATGTTTCATCATAGATCATTACAGGTGCCTTTGAAAAATTATCATTTAATCTGTATCGACAGAAATCATGTCACATACGCAAGAGAATGTTATCCACATATGAAATCTGTTACTTTTTTACCATTGGCAGCAATGAAAGCCTTGATACCGGTAAAATTTGAACAGAAAAACACATCTATTCTATTTTCTGGAACTTATATGCCCTCACAGGAACATTATGATAAAATTATGGAATTTCCACAGGAACACAAGAAAGATACATTAGCTGTCATTGACAGACTTCTTGCAGACCATAGTAAACCGTTAGAAATGATTTTAAAGGAGTATTATGCTGAAAAAGGAATAGAACTTGTTGGAAAAGAGTTAAGAGATACGATGCTTACTTATTATAGGGCTGATTATTTTGTCAGAACCTATTACAGAGAAAATCTGATAGACGGTCTATTAAAGGAAGGACTATATCTGGAGGTACTTGGTTGCGACTGGGAGAATTTCCATACGAAATATGAGAAAAATCTGAAAATCAGACAAGGTGTAGGCTATGCTTTGAATTTGCAGATGATTGCAAAAGCAAAAGTATTGTTAAGTGTTCAACCACTTTTTAAGGATGGCATTCATGATAGAGTATTTTCAGCAATGGCCAATCATACCGTTGCTGTTTCTGATACCAGCACCTATATGGAAGAAGAGTTTACTGATGGAGAGGATATGCTTTTATATCAGCAAGGCAACATAACTATGCTTGCCCAAAGGCTCACAGATTGCCTGGAGCATCCGGAGAAAATGATGGATATTGCGGAGTCAGGATATAGAAAAGCGATGGAGAGACATACTTGGGAAGTGAGGATGAAGCAATTTGTTGCGCAATTGCAGAAGCTAAAAAGAGCATAAAATTCCGCGAAAGAATTAGAAAATCCTCTTTTCTAATATATGAGGTATGTGTTATAATTGCCATAACGTGTGGAAAGTGTAGGAATAACAGCAAATGGCAGGGGAAGAACAAAAGAAAAGAAAACACACAGCATTACATAATTCTGCAGTGATACTGCTGGGAACACTTCTGACGGTAATTATTGTTTTATGTATATTTATTGCATGTGAGATACGCAGTATGCAGAGTCAGATAATAGTTCTTCAGCAAGAAGTTATTTCATTAGGAGAACAGGTTGCGGCAGAAGAGAAAAAACAACAGGCAGAATTAGTTGTTGAAAATGAAAAAATACAGGGAGCAGCTGAGGCGGACAGTGAGGAACAGGCGTCCTTAGATGTGGATTTTTTAGAAAACCAACTCGAATTGGATTATATAGAGCAGGATGGAGGTACTTGGGATGAAAATACAGGGATACGAAGAGTTTACCTGACCTTTGACGATGGACCAAGTACGTACACCAACGAAATTTTGGACATTCTGAATGAATATGGAGTAAAGGCAACTTTCTTTGTGGTGGGTAAAGAAGGATACACGGAGGAATACCAACGCATTGTGGAAGAAGGACATACACTCGGTATGCATTCATTTAGTCATAAATATCAGGAAATGTATCAGTCTTTAGATTCGTATAAAGAGGATTTAACAAAACTTCATGAATTTTTATATGAAACGACTGGCGTTGACAGCAGGATTGTCAGATTTCCTGGTGGAAGCAGCAATAAAACAAGTAAGGTGGATATGCAGGAGCTGATTTCGTACTTAACAGAAGAAAACATTGTGTATTACGATTGGAATGTTTCCAGTGGTGATGCATCGAATGTCTATGTGAGTGCACAGCAGATTGCAAATAATGTATTAAACAACGTTTGGAAGTATGATTCCGTTATTGTATTGATGCACGATTCATCTGCAAAATATGCGACAGTACAGGCACTGCCAACAATTATCGAAAAGATATTAGAGTCTGAGAATACTGTTTTGCTTCCTATATCGGAGGATACAGTTCCGATACAGCATATAAAAGCAGAATGTCAATAAAGGTGGAAAATTGGAGGAGAGTTAAATGGGTTTTTTTCAGGATTTAAAACAGGATTTATCACAGGCTGTGAATGAGGTATCTACAGAGGAATTGGAATTAGAGCAGGCTGGCGAAGATAATATGTTTGGTCAGACAGGGGAAGAGCTGAAAGATTTGGAAGCGATGCTTGAAGAAGAGGTTTCGGCATTAGGAACACAGGTAGAGGCAATGGCAGATACAGAAGAAACAGCAACAGAAGAAACAGTAGCAGAAGAAACAGCAACAGATGCACAGGTAGAAGAGCTTTTAAATGAGGTGGAACTGAATATGTCTGAAACAGAAGAAGTTGTAGCAGAAACAAAAGAAGAAACAATTGCACCAATGTATAACTCAGCAACAGAGCTGTCAACAGACACAGCGGTTATCACAGCAGGAATGACAATTACCGGTGATATCAGCAGTAGTGGAAATATGGACTTGGTAGGAAGCATCAATGGTAACATTGATATTTTAGGAAAATTGAATATTACAGGTAGTGTAAACGGAAATTCTTCAGCAGCTGAAATTTATGCTGAATCAGCGCAGATTAATGGAGAAGTAAAGAGTAAGGGAAGCGTTAAGATTGGACAGAGTTCCGTAGTAATTGGTAACATCTATGCAACAAGTGCAGTGATTGCCGGTGCTGTAAAGGGTGATATTGATGTACATGGTCCTGTTATTTTAGATACTTCTGCAATTGTTATGGGTAATATTAAATCTAAGTCAGTACAGATTAATAATGGTGCTGTTATTGAAGGTATGTGTTCACAGTGCTACGCAGAGGTTAGCCCAACTTCATTCTTTAATGACGTAAAGAAAAATAGAAAAGCTGTCTAAACCATGGACGTATGTTTGTGGATTGACATAGAATGAAAAGTAAGGATGTATTGAAAATGCAAAGAATTTTGTTAAAGTTAAGTGGTGAAGCACTTGCTGGTGAGAAAAAGACAGGCTTTGATGAAGCAACAGTAACCAAGGTCGCTATGCAGGTCAAAGAGATTGTAGATAGTGGAGTACAGGTTGGTATTGTAATCGGTGGAGGAAACTTTTGGAGAGGAAGAACCAGTGAGACCATTGACCGTACGAAAGCAGACCAGATTGGTATGCTCGCTACAGTGATGAACTGTATCTATGTTTCTGAGATTTTTCGCTATGTGGGAATGGGCACGGAAGTATTTACACCTTTCCAGTGTGCAGCATTTACAGAACTGTTTTCAAAAGATAAAGCAGTCAGTGCATTGAATAGTGGAAAAGTTGTCTTTTTTGCTGGCGGAATCGGTCATCCATATTTCTCAACAGATATGGGTACTGTTCTTCGTGCAATTGAGATTGAGGCTGATATGATTTTATCTGCAAGAGCGATTGATGGTGTATATGATTCAGACCCGAAGACAAATCCAAATGCAAAGAAATATGACACCATTGCCATAAAAGAGGTAGTTGATAAGCAGCTTGGTATTATGGATCTTGCTTCCGCTGTATTATGCATGGAAAACAAGATGCCAATGACAATTTTTGGATTGAACGAAGAAAATAGTATTATCAATACCGTAAAAGGAAAAACAAACGGTACTATTATTACTGTATCATAAAATTTTTGGAGGAAATTACATGGACGCAAGAGTAAAACCATACGAAGACAAAATGGGTAAGGCATATGAATATTTGTTATCAGATTATCAGACAATAAGAGCAGGTCGTGCCAATCCTCATGTACTTGATAAATTAAAGGTAGATTATTACGGAACACCAACACCAATTCAGCAGGTAGGAAATATTACAGTACCGGAAGCAAGAATGATTCAGATTGCACCTTGGGAAAAGAGCTTAATTCGTGAAATTGAAAAGGCAATTATGTCCTCAGATATTGGTATCACACCTAGCAATGATGGATCAGTTATCCGTTTGGTATTCCCGGAACTTACAGAGGAGCGCAGAAAAGAGCTGGTAAAGGATGTAAAGAAAAAGGGAGAAGAAGCAAAGGTCGCTGTTCGTAATATCAGAAGAGATGCTAACGACTCTTTCAAGAAACTTGCTAAGACAGAGGTCTCAGAAGACGAAATTAAGGATTTAGAGGATACTGTTCAGAAAATGACTGATAAGTATATCAAGGATATTGATAAAGCAATTGAAGAAAAATCAAAAGAAATTCTTACTGTATAACAAGTGGATGCATAGGGAGGGGCAATACATGAAGGGTGTAGTGCCCCCTTTTTCACGTTATATTGATATTTGAAATCGTAGAATGGAGAGTTTGTGATGACAAAAATACCTACACATGTAGCGATTATTTTGGATGGTAACGGCAGATGGGCAAAGGCAAAAGGATTACCTCGAACTGCAGGACATGTTCAGGGCGCTAAAAATGTAGAAAAAATGTGTGAAGTGGCATACCATAAGGGTATTCAGTATTTGACACTATATGCTTTTTCCACAGAAAATTGGAAAAGACCACAGGATGAGGTTAGTGCAATTATGCAGCTGTTGCGTAATTATATGGCTTCATGCTTAAAACTTGCAAAAAAGAATAATATGAGTGTTCGTGTTTTAGGAGACATGACGCGTTTAGATAAAGACTTACAGGAACGTATTGCAGAACTTGAAAGAGTGACAAAGGATTATACCGGTCTGCATTTACAAATTGCATTAAATTATGGAAGCAGAGATGAAATAACAAGAGCGGTAAAGAAGCTGGGCACAGAAATAGAAGAGGGAAGATTAAATCCAGAGGATATTACAGAGGATTGCATTTCAAAGGCACTGGATACTTTTGAAATTCCTGATCCTGATTTAATGATTCGAACTTCGGGGGAACAGAGATTATCAAATTATCTGTTATGGCAGTTGGCTTATGCGGAGTTATATTTTACACCGGTACCATGGCCTGATTTTGATGAAGCAGAGTTAGATAAGGCACTGGAAGCTTACCAAAACCGTGATCGTAGATATGGTCTGGTAAAGGAGGAATAAAAATGGCAGCAAAAATCAGCAAGGAAAGAACAGTCAGCAGTGTATTTCTGGTATTAATTGCCCTGGCAACAATTTTGCCCGGGGGTATGGTACTTGCACTGACTCTTTATATCATTTCCAATATTGCTTTTGTAGAGCTGACTAAGGCTTGCGGTATTCATCAGGAAGAAAAATATAATGCGTTGGAGATTACTGGGCTGATAGCTATCGCAGCATACTATTTACTTATTTATTTTGCAGAAACGCATACTTATTTTATGATTACAGTCATACTGCTTTTAATGTCACTTATGTTTGTGTATGTATTTTCATATCCAAGGTATACTGCAAATCAGGTAATGACTACTTATTTTTGCTTGATTTATGCACCGGTTATGCTTTCTTTCATTTTTTTGACAAGACAGCTTTCCTATGGAGTATATCTGGTATGGATGATTTTTATCAGTTCGTGGATTTCCGATACCTGTGCTTATTTAGTGGGAGTGATGATTGGAAAACACAAACTGGCGCCACAATTAAGTCCTAAAAAATCAATTGAAGGCTCTATTGGTGGCATTGTAGGTTCCGCAATTGTAGGTTTCCTATTTGGATATTTCCTGTTAGACAAAGCAATGGGTGGATACATGTTTGGAGTAGCTCTATTTGTGATTGGTGCAATAGGTTCTGTGATATCTCAGGTTGGTGATTTGGCTGCATCAGCTATTAAGAGAAATCATGGTATCAAGGATTATGGTCATTTAATTCCGGGACATGGTGGAATTATGGACCGTTTTGATAGTGTTATTTTTACTGCTCCCATGGTATACTTTTTGATTATTCTGTTTTTTAAGTAATGGAAATGGAAAGAATTCATATATATAGATAAGGAAGGTACAGTTAGTGAAAAGATTGGCAATTATGGGGTCTACTGGTTCTATTGGAACGCAGACCCTTGAAATAGTAAGAGAGAATAAAGATTTAGAGGTTGTTGCACTTGCGGCAGGAAAAAATATTGATTTGCTGGAAAAGCAGGTCAGAGAATTCAGACCTAAATTAGTATCGTTACAGGAGGAAAAGGACTGTAAGGAATTGGCAGTCAGACTTTCTGACATGGATGTCACAATTGTACCTGGCATGGAAGGACTCATTCAAATTGCAGAAATGGAAGAGTCTGATATTTTAGTAACAGCAATTGTGGGTATGATAGGTATCAGACCTACTATTGCGGCGATTAAAAAGAAAAAAGATATTGCTTTGGCGAATAAAGAAACCTTAGTGACTGCCGGTCATATTATTATGCCTCTTGCAGCAAAGATGGGTGTATCCATTTTACCGGTTGATAGTGAGCATAGTGCGATTTTTCAATCAATGCAGGGAAATAAGAAGGAACAGATTCATAAGCTGTTGATTACTGCATCCGGTGGACCATTTAGAGGAAAAACAAGGGAACAATTACAGAATATTCAAGTGGAGGATGCCTTAAAACATCCAAATTGGTCAATGGGAAGTAAAATCACAATCGACTCATCTACTTTGGTAAATAAAGGTTTAGAGGTAATGGAAGCTAAATGGCTCTTTGATGTAGAACTGGATCAGATTCAGGTAGTGGTACATCCACAGAGCATCATTCATTCCATGGTAGAGTATGTAGACGGCGGCATCATTGCGCAGCTTGGCACACCGGATATGAAGCTGCCTATTCAGTATGCGCTGTTCTATCCGGACCGTAGACCAATGAAGGGGAAGAGAGTAGATTTTTATGAGCTTGGCAGCATTACCTTTGAAAAACCGGATATGGAGACATTTACCGGATTAAAACTTGCATTACAGGCAGCAGAAATGGGAGGAAGTGTACCAACCGTATTTAACGCAGCAAACGAAAAGGCTGTCAGCCTGTTTTTGAATCGTAAGATTAAATATCTGGAGATTCCGGAAGTTATTGAAATGTGCATGGAAAAGCACGTAAGATTGGATAATCCTTCGGTGGAGCAAATTCTGGAGGCGGAAAAGGAAACTTACGACTATATTAATGAAAAATATGGGCTTTAAGGGTTAAGGATGATTGGAGGTCATACATGCTAGTCACGATAATCGTATTTATATTAGTGTTCGGAGTTGTCGTAGTTGCACATGAATTCGGACATTTTTTACTTGCAAAATTGAATGGAATCAGAGTTGTTGAGTTTGCAGTTGGAATGGGACCTGTCATTTTGCAAAAGAAAAAGGGAGAAACAAATTACGTACTCAGATTGCTTCCTATAGGTGGGGCATGCATGTTTGAGGGCGAGGATGGTGTAAATACCAAAAAAGAAGAAGATGCAGGGAAGAAGGAAAAATCTGTTTATGATACAGACGTTGTTCAGACAAAAACGACAGAAGGCTCTTTTCAGGATGCAAATGTGTGGGCAAGAATTGCAACGGTAGTTGCAGGACCACTATTTAATATTATTCTGGCATTTTTACTTTCTTTGATTGTAGTAGGATTTACGGGTTCTGCAAAGCCGGTTGTTAATTCTGTTATAGCAGATTATCCGGCAGAAGCAGCAGGCTTTCAGGTAGGAGATATCATTACTAAAATTGACGGTGAGCGTGTATATCTGCAAGGTGAGGTTACCTTATGTTCTGCTCTGAATCGGGGAGAAGCTGTCACGATTGAATATGAACGTGAAGGTGAGCGTTACACAACGATTCTGCAACCGAAGTATGATGAAGAAGCAGGAAGATACTACATGGGTTTCTCCATTGGAGAATATGTAACATGCAAGGGACTGGATTTGATAAAGTACAGTGCCTATGAAACCAGATATGTAGTGAAGGCTACGGTAAAGAGTCTTGTGATGTTAGTACAGGGTAAATTGTCAAAGGACGACCTTTCAGGACCTGTAGGTATTGCAGTAACAATTGATGAGACCATTGAGGAAACAAAGCCGTATGGCTTACCGGTAGTGGTATTAACAATGATTAACTTTGCAGTATTGCTCAGTGCAAATCTAGGCGTTATGAACCTTTTGCCAATTCCTGCATTGGATGGTGGACGTTTGCTGTTTCTACTTTTTGAAGTAGTAAGAGGCAAACCAATTCCTCCTGAAAAAGAAGGGATTGTTCATTTTGTGGGATTTGTGGCATTGATGATATTGATGGTATTTGTGATGTACAATGACATTGCAAGAATATTTTCATAGAGAGCTGTTGTACAGAAAGGAAAAGAAATGTATAGAGATAAAACAAAGGTAATTCATATTGGAAACAGAGTAATCGGTGGCGGGAATCCTATTCTGATTCAGTCAATGACAAATACAAAGACTGACGATGTGTCAGCAACAGTAAAACAAATTCAAGCATTGGAAAAAGCAGGCTGTGAAATTATCCGTTGTACTGTTCCGACTTTGGAGGCTGCAAAGGCGATTAGTGAAATAAAAAAAGAAATCTCTATTCCTTTGGTAGCGGATATACATTTTGATTATAAGATGGCAATTGCTGCAATGGAACATGGTGCTGATAAAATCAGAATTAATCCGGGAAATATTGGAAGCAAGGAAAAAGTTGCAGAAGTTGTTAAAGTGGCAAAAGAAAGAAATATTCCCATTCGAGTAGGTGTGAACAGCGGTTCTCTGGAAAAGGAACTGGTGGAAAAATATCACGGTGTAACGGCAGAGGGAATTGTGGAGAGCGCCTTAGATAAGGTACATTTGATTGAGGATTTAGGATATGACAATTTGGTAATCAGTATTAAGTCTTCTGATGTACTTATGAGTGTAAAGGCACATGAGCTTCTTGCTGGAAAAACAGTATATCCATTGCATGTAGGAATTACAGAGTCCGGGACCATTACAAGTGGTAATATTAAATCTTCTATTGGACTTGGTATTATCTTGCATGAAGGTATTGGAGATACGATTCGTGTTTCTCTAACAGGCGACCCGGTAGAAGAAATCAAATCTGCAAAGCTTATTCTCAAAACACTTGGGTTGAGAAAAGGCGGTATTGAGGTTGTTTCCTGCCCAACTTGTGGAAGGACCAATATCGACTTGATTGGACTTGCAACACAGGTAGAAAATCTGGTGCAGGGCTATGATTTAGATATCAAGGTAGCTGTAATGGGCTGTGCCGTAAATGGACCGGGAGAAGCAAAGGAAGCAGATTTAGGTATTGCAGGCGGTAATGGAGAAGGACTTCTTATCAAGCATGGTGAGGTCGTCAGAAAGATACCCGAAACAGAAATTTTATCGACTTTAAAGCAGGAATTAGATAATTGGCAGGCATAGTACAGCTATGGGGATAGGCTGTACCCTGTATATGGATGGATTACGAATATATGGAAAAAAGGTTTTTAGAGGCATTTCCTAATTTGCAGTTAAATGGAACAGTCAAGGACTTGTTTGAACAGGTCGTGGTAGAAAAAATCACGACTACAAAAAGAAAAGATTTTCTGCGCATTTATATTCGCAGTGAGAGACTGATTGAAAAGGAACAGGTCTATGAAGTAGAGAAGGAAATCAAAAAGCAATTTTTTGCAAATGACAATATTGTCATAAAAATATATGAGAAATTTATACTTTCAGAGCAGTATAACCCACAAATGCTGATGGAACTGTATAAGGAAAGTATTTTGCTGGAGCTTCGGGAAACGGAGCATATGCTTTACACGATGTTTCGACAGGCAGAACTGTCTTTTCCAACAGAGCATATGCTTCTTTTGACGTTGGAGGACAGCGTCATTGCAAAGTCAAAAGAAGACG
>CAMBAN010000066.1 GCA_945864145.1 uncultured Lachnospiraceae bacterium
ACTTGCGACCTCTGCGTCCCGAACGCAGCGCTCTACCAAACTGAGCCACGCGACGTAACAACACTATTATACTGTTTTTTGAAATTATTGCAACAGATTTTTCTATTTTTCACTTAAATATTTTTCTACCGTAGCAAGTTTTACACAAAGCACAAATACTTCACAGGCTTTTTTCAAATCCGCTGGTGACGGAAGTGTTGGAGCAATACGAATACTGGTATCCTGTGGGTCATTCATGTATGGATAAGTAGAGCCTGCAGGAGTCATAACAACGCCAGCCTCTTTACACAGAGATACAACACGCTTTGCACAGCCGGGGATGGTATCAAAAGCAATAAAGTAACCACCGATTGGTTTGAGCCATGTACCGATTTCCAAACCACCAAGCTCTTCCTCTAAGGTATTAAGAACAGCTTCAAATTTAGGACGAATAAGTGCGGCATGCTTCTCCATATGCTTGTGAATACCTTCTGCATTTTTGAAAAACATAACATGACGCATCTGATTTAATTTATCATGCCCAATTGTCTGTACAGTCATGGATTTTTTGATTTCTGCAATATTTGCAGGAGAAGTAATCAGTGCTGCGACACCGGAACCTGGGAAAGTGATTTTTGAAGTAGAGCAAAGCTCATAATACATATCAGGATTTCCGGCTTTTTCACATGCTGTTACAATATTTACGATTTCAGCCTTATTTTCCGGATAGAGATGATGAACAGCATATGCATTATCCCAGAAAATTCTAAAATCAGCGGCAGCAGGCTTTAAAGAAGCCATACGGTTAACAACTTCGTCAGAGTAAACAGCACCGCTTGGATTAGAATACTTTGGTACACACCAGATACCCTTAACAGTAGCATCATTATTTACATATTTTTCCACCAAATCCATATCAGGACCATTTTCATCCATAGGAACGGTAATCATTTCAATGCCAAAGCTTTCTGTAATGGCAAAATGTCTGTCATAGCCTGGAACCGGGCAAAGGAATTTTACTTTTTCCTGTTTGCACCAAGGAGTGTTACCGCCAATGCCATGTAACATAGCGCGGGAAATCAAATCATACATAATATTCAAGCTGGAATTACCATATACCATGACATGGTCAACAGGTGCATCCATTAATTCGCCAAAAAGCTCTTTTGCTTCAATAATACCATCTAACTGTCCGTAATTTCTTAAATCGAAGCCCTGTGCACCCTTAAAGCTGGAAGTACTGTTTAAAACATCTAACATTGGTGCAGATAAATCTAACTGGTCAGCACCTGGCTTACCTCTTGACATATCCAAAGAAATGCCGGCATTCTTTAATTCAAAGTATTTTGTCTGTAATTCCTGGAACAATGAGAACAATTCTTCCTTGCTCAAACTTTTGTATGGTTTCATAATATACATCTCCTCCATCATGTGTCTTTGTGTAGCGAACAAATGTCTTTCCTCAGACACCATTGTAACTTATTATAATGAAGGGATTTTCATCTGTCAATCGTAGTTTCGAATATTTATGCATTATGTTGAAATTTATAGAACACCAAAGTGCTCGAGTATGATTTTTACACCAAGAAGTATCAAAATAATGCCGCCGGCAATTTCTGCTTTTGCCTTATATTTCGTACCAAATACATTTCCTACCTTAACACCGACCATGGAAAGGACAAAGGTAATGACTCCAATGAAAAGTACGGCAGGGATAATTAAGGAACCAATTTCAAGACAGGCAAAGGATACACCAACTGCAAAAGCATCAATACTGGTAGCAACTGCCAAAACAAACATTTTCTTTGGGGCAAGAGAAGCGTCAGCTTCTTCTTTGTCACCGGAAAGAGCTTCTTTTATCATATTTCCACCGATAAAAGCCAGTAAAAGGAAAGCAATCCAGTCGGCAATGATGTTTACAAAAGAAGCGAAGGTTGTACCAAGCAGATAACCGATAGCGGGCATCAGTGCCTGAAAGCCACCAAACCAAAGACCAACGATACCGGCTTGCTTGAAGCTTATTTTTTTCATAGCCAGACCTTTACAGATAGAAACAGCAAAAGCATCCATTGACAAACCTACTGCCAATAAAAAGAGTGTGAATAAATCCATGTGTTTTACCTCCTAAACATAAAAAGACACAGCATTTTGCTGTGTCTTATAGTATCGCGTTCTAAAAGAGGAAAAAGCAGAAACCAAAGTACAGCCAATATGCACGTGCTATACAATGAGTCTCATTCATTAAGATAAGCCAGACTTTCGTCAGTATGTTGACTTATCACGTAGTTACCTACGCAAACTACTCCCTCATTTCCTATTATAAAATATATCAGTTTACTTATAAAATAAGTAAATCATTCTGTCTATTTTACTATAAAGGACTAAAAGCTGTCAAGCCTTAGTTTAAACCGGCTTTCTTTAATCTCTTTCTTATCTGTGGACCTGCAATCATAGCAATAACAATTTTAGCTAAATCGCCGGGAATGAAAGGAATAACGCCGGCTGCTAAAGCAGCTGAAAAGCTCATAGAAGCCTGATAAGCAAGCCAAACAGTACCAAATAAATAGCAAACGGCAGTACCAAGTACCATACCTGCAAAGCATAAAGCCATGTTGTTACTCCATTTATCAATGAAAAAGCCACAGATAAGTGCCATGAAAATAAATCCGATTAAATAGCCACCTGTTGGTCCAAGTAATTTTGCAGGACCACTGGTAAAAGCAGAAAAAACAGGAAGACCAATAAAGCCAATCAGTAAATAAACCAAGTAGCTGATAGTACCTTTTTTCATACCAAGGACATAAATGGTAAAGTAAATAGCGAGGTTTGTCAAAGAAATAGGAACCGGGCTAAAAGGAAGTGGAATGGATAAAGGTCCTAAAATACAGGTAATGGCAGTCATAACGCCAATAATGGTAATTGTTTTTGTTTTGCTTGTTGTGTTTACAGTTGCAGTTGTTTCTGTTGTAGACATAATACATATCCTTTCTCTTTTGATTTATTCATGAAGGGCAGGCTTTTCCTTTAATGAAAAACCAAGTGCCTCTAACATTTCGCGGTCCTGTGTGGTGTTGTTACCGACAGTTGTCAGCATATCACCTGTTAAAGTTGCATTGGCACCGGCTTCAAAAAGAACTTTGCCGCCATCTGAAAAATAGTTTCTGCCTGCTGCAAGACGGATAAAGGCAGTTGGATTGATGTATCTGAAAATTGCTACAATACGGATAATTTCCTCCTGCTCTAAGCGCATGGTATCGCCAAGTGGTGTACCGGGAATAGGGATTAGAAAGTTTAAAGGAATAGAAGTAATTTCCAATTCAGCAAGCTCACAAGCCATATCCAGTCTGTCCTGCCAACTCTCTCCCATACCTAAAATACCACCACTGCATACAGTTAATCCGGCTTCTTTTGCCATGCGGATTTCTGCTAATTTATCTTCATACTGATGAGTTGTGCAGATGTGTGAAAAATAGTTAGCGGAGGTCTCTACATTTGCATGATACATGGAAACACCTACTGCGGGCAGTTTTTTCAAATCCTCAGCCTTCATCAGTCCGTGAGAGGCGCATAATATCATATCAGGATAAACTTCATGCATACATTGATAAGCTTTTAATGCTTTTTCCAGGTCAGCACCTTCCATAGTACGACCTGCTGTTACGATGGAGTAACGGTTTACACCGTTGTCATGAGCATGTGCACAGCCCTCTAATAGAGGTTCATTTGCCAGAAAACCGTATTCATCACAGTTTGTGTGATGATGTGCAGATTGTGCACAGAATTTGCAGTTTTCACTGCATTTTCCGGCTCTGCCGTTAATGATGCTGCATAAATCCATGGCGTTTCCGCAAAGTGCTTCACGAATCATGTCTGCACCCTTTGCAAGTTCCTTCAAATCAGCTTCCAAAAGCACAGACAAATCATCAGCCTTTGATAAACGTCTGCCGTTAATTATCTCTTTTGCTAAAGTTATCATTTCGTTTCTCCATATCAAAAGTAAATATTAGAATGTTAACCACTCAAACACCCTAAGTTTACAATCAAAGAACCAAATTGTCAACCGTGAAAAATGCGAAGGTTAACAATTTGGTTCTTTATCTCTACTCTTTGATTTGTTTTAACAGGGAAACAACCTCAGAAAATTTGTTAGAGGGTACTTCACAGGTAGATAATGCAATCTGTGCATATCCTTTTTCTTCTATATAAGAAGGAATTAGTTTTATCCCATACTGTAAAGCTTTTTTACAAAATTCCTGATTGCTCAGATTACTTTTTAACTTTACATGAACTATGCTGACTGATTCACCGGTGGAAATGCTTGCATTTTTTCCAAAGACCTGTTCTAATTCATAACATAACTGTTTTGTTTTATTGGAATACAGACGTTTTAATTTTCGTATTTGTGCATCCAAATGACCATCTCTTAAAAACTGACATAGAGCAAGCTGCTCTACTTTGGAAGCAGTCTGATTGTAAAGTGCCCTTTTCTTTTGATAAAGCGGAAGCAGGTCATAGGGTAAAATCATAAAGCTTAAGCGGATAGATGGAAGTAAAAGCTTGGAAAAGGTACTCAGATATACAACATGTTCTCCACCGGCAAGTCCCTGTAGACAAGGACGAGGTTTTGTAAAATAGCGGAATTCATTGTTATAATCATCTTCAATAATGAGACGGTTATGAGAAGCAGACTCTTTTAAAATTTCGAGACGCTTTTCCACAGACATAACATCTCCCAAAGAAGTCATATTAGAAGGAGTCATATATAAAATATCGGCATCTTCAAAGTTTTCTACAATTTCAAATCCATAGTCCTCAAAAATGACGATACCTTGTGCAAAAGGGGTATCATGGAAGTAAACCTTTTGCTTATCCTTAATAATCGGACATAGCAGATTTAGTAAGCTTTGAGAACCGGCACCGATAACAATTTGCTCCGGTGTACAGACGGCATTTCTTTTATTGATGACATAGTTGCAAATAGTTTCTCGAAGCTCATATTCGCCTTGCGACTCGCCATAGGTAAGCATTCTTTTATCCTGTCGAAGTGCACTTTTGATATATCTGCGCCACAGGTCAAAATCGAAACTGTCTTCATCCGCATTGTTGGAGGTAAAATCATACAAAATTTTCTGCTTCGGTTCTTCTTGCCTTTTGGCAGCTTTTTTTGCCTGATTTTTAGCTGCTCTGCCTGTAACATAATAGCCACTTTGCGGTCTTGCTATAATATATCCATCTGCAGCCAGACATAAATAGGCAGTTTCTATGGTTGTTTTACTAAGTCCCAGTTGTTCACAGCAGCGTCTGATAGAAGGCATTTTTGTGCCCTCCTCCAGTTTTCCATGTATAATTAAATCTTTGTAGTAGTCATACACCTGCAAATATCTGGTTGTTTTAGGAGAATGAAAATCTAATCCCATAGGAACGAACACCTGCCTTTTTGCTGATTATTTCATACTAACATAAGAATAGAAAAAAGGCAAAAAAAAACGACCTTACTGCATGTAATGTCGTTTTGATGTTGTATTGTGCATTCCATGCATTCCAAATTAACTCTTAGCATACCCTAGGTGTTAGTTGCTAAAGAGCTCGCATGCGGATAACAAACGTGTTCTATTCTACTCTCTCAAAATCTCTTTATCAATACAACGTGTACATTCTATCACAATAGTTAAAAAATGGATATAGGAAATTAGGACTAGAAAAAACCATAATATCTGACAATTCGAACAATATAAATATCCAGAATTGTATTTTCATTTAAACGAAATGTGGTAAAATGAAAACAGTGAGCCCAAAAAGCTTGACAGAGGAGGAGTCAATTATGTTGTCTTATTTAAAAGACTATAAGAAGGAAGCAATTTTAGCACCACTTTTTAAAATGCTTGAGGCATCCTTTGAATTATTTGTTCCCTTAGTAGTCGCAGATTTGATTGATGTAGGTATTGGAAATGGAAATCATTCCTATGTAATCAGAATGGGACTATTATTGATTTTACTTGGTATTGTGGGACTTGTTTCAGCGATTACCGCACAGTATTTTAGCGCTAAGGCAGCAGTAGGTTTTGCTACAAAGCTGCGTCATGCTTTATTTTCACATATTCAGAGCCTGTCTTATACAGAGCTTGATACGATTGGAACTAATACACTGATTACCAGAATGACCAGTGATATCAATCAGGTACAAAATGGTGTAAATCTGACCTTACGTTTATTGCTTCGTTCTCCGTTTATCGTGTTTGGTGCCATGATTATGGCATTTACCGTAGATGCAAAGGCAGCCCTTGTTTTTGTGGTAGCAATTCCTTTGCTTGCCATTGTTGTATTTGGAATCATGCTTATCAGCATGCCTTTATATAAAAAGGTACAGGCAGCACTCGATAAAATCCTTGGGAGAACCAGAGAAAATCTCTCCGGTGTCAGAGTGATTCGAGCTTTTTGCCAGGAAGATAAAGAAATCGTTTCTTTTACAGAGGAAAATAACACACTTTCAGATTTGCAGGTATTTGTAGGAAAAATATCAGCATTAATGAATCCGTTAACTTATATTATTGTAAATGGTGCGTTGATTGTACTGTTATATATAGGTGCGATTAGAGTAGATACAGCTATTATTACACAGGGTGCAGTGGTTGCGCTGGTAAACTATATGTCTCAGATTTTGACGGAGCTTGTAAAACTGGCTAATTTAATTATTCAGCTTACAAAGGCAGTTGCCTGCGGCAAGCGTGTCAGTGCTGTTATGGCAATTGAAAATTCACAGCAGTGGGAAGAAACAGTCAAAGAGCTTGAGACAGACAGTAAAAATGCAGTTGTCTTTGACCATGTAAGCCTTACTTATGCAGGAGCAGGAGAAGAGTCCTTAACAGATATCGATTTTGTGGCACCTAAAGGAACAACAGTAGGTATCATTGGCGGCACCGGCTCCGGTAAGAGTTCTGTTGTAAATTTAATCCCAAGATTTTATGATGCAACAAAGGGAACTGTTTCTTTATTTGGAAAAGATGTAACTACGTATGATAAAGAAACACTTCGTAATCAGATTGGTATCGTACCGCAAAAAGCAGTGCTTTTTGCAGGAACGATTAGAGAGAATCTGTGTTGGGGTAACGAAAATGCTACAGATGAAGATTTATGGAAAGCTTTAGAAACAGCGCAGGCACTTGATTTTGTAAAGGAAAAGAGAGGACAGCTTGATTTTGAAGTAACACAAGGCGGTAAGAATCTGTCCGGAGGTCAAAGGCAAAGACTTACCATTGCAAGAGCACTTGTCAGAAATCCCCGGGTATTGATTTTAGACGACAGTGCATCTGCACTTGATTATGCAACAGATGCCAAGCTTCGTATGGCAATTCGCAATTTGCAGAAAAATATGACTGTATTTATTGTTTCTCAGCGAGCTGCCTCTATTATGCATGCAGACCAGATATTAGTATTAGATGATGGAAACATGGTAGGAAAGGGCACCCACGAAGAGCTTTTACAGACGAATGAAGTATATCAGGAAATTTACTATTCACAATTTCCAAAGGCATAGGGGGCGAGAATAACAATGAAGAAATCAATCATGAAAAAAGTGCTTTCCTATATTGGAAAGTATAAAATATTTTTGTTTTTATCCATTTTCTTTGCAGCGCTTTCTGTTGCATTGACATTGTATATCCCTATTCTGACAGGTAGCGCTGTAGACTGCATTCTTGGACCACAGCAGGTTGATTTTACAGCCTTGATGCAGATTTTAGGCAAAATGGGAATTATTATTTTAATAACGGCCTTGATACAGTGGCTGATGAATACCTGTAACAATAAAATGACGTATCGTATTGTCAGAGACATTAGAGAAGAAGCTTTTCATAAGATGCAAAAACTTCCGATTAGCTATATCGACAGTCATTCTCATGGAGATATCGTCAGTAGAATTATTGCAGACGTAGACCAGTTCTCCGATGGTTTGTTAATGGGATTCACCCAGTTTTTTACAGGGGTTGTAACAATTATTGGTACGTTGCTGTTTATGATTTCCATCAATCCGGTTGTGGCAATTTTGGTTGTTGTATTGACGCCTGTTTCCTTTTTAATTGCAAATTTTGTGGCAAAAAGAACTTTTCAGATGTCAAAGCTCATGTCACAGATTAGAGGTGAGCAGACAGCTTATATTGATGAGATGATTGGAAATGAAAAAATTGTACAGGCATTTGGACAGGAATCAAAGGCAAATGAAAAATTTGATGAAATCAATGGCAGATTACAAAATGCCAGCGTCAGAGCCATTTTCTTTTCCTCTATTACCAATCCTAGTACCCGATTTGTAAACAGCTTAGTATATGCAGTAGTAGGTGTGACCGGAGCTTTTCTTGCCATCAAGGGCAGAATGACAGTTGGTCAGCTGTCCAGTTTTTTAAGCTATGCAAATCAGTACACAAAACCTTTTAATGAAATATCAGGTGTAGTAACAGAATTGCAAAATGCTCTGGCATGTGCGGAAAGAGTATTTGAATTTATGGAACAGGAGCCACAAATCCCGGATAAAGAAAATGCGCTGCAGCTTTCCAATCCGGCTGGAAAGGTAACATTAGAAGATGTTTCGTTCTCTTATGTGGAAAATCAAAAGCTTATCGAGCATATTCATTTAGAAGTAAAGCCTGGTCAGCGTGTTGCAATTGTAGGACCAACAGGCTGTGGTAAGACTACTGTCATTAATTTATTAATGAGATTTTATGATGTAAATAGCGGAAGCATTAAAGTAGAAGGTACAGATATCAGAGATATGACAAGAAAGAGTCTGCGCACAAGTTATGGTATGGTTCTTCAGGAAACATGGTTAAAATCCGGTACAATTAAGGATAATATCGTTATGGGAAAACCGGATGCAACAATGGAAGAAGTAATTGCGGCAGCAAAGGCGTCTCATGCACACAGCTTTATCAAACGTCTTCCGAAAGGATATGATACAGTAATTGGAGAGGACGGCGGTAGTCTTTCACAGGGACAAAAGCAGTTACTGTGTATTACCAGAGTTATGCTTTGCTTACCACCAATGTTAATTTTAGATGAAGCGACTTCTTCTATTGATACACGTACAGAAATCAGAATACAAAAGGCATTTGCAACCTTGATGCAGGGAAGAACCAGCTTTATTGTTGCACATAGATTATCTACTATTCGAGAAGCTGATACAATCTTAGTTATGAAAGACGGCAACATTATAGAGCAGGGAAATCATGAAACCTTGCTTGCACAAAATGGTTTCTATGCAAATCTGTATAATAGTCAGTATCAGGGATAGAGGAAAATATTGTGCCTGCACAAGGTACTAAAGTACCTGAAAGTTTGCAGGTAATGAGAAAGGCAAGGATATTATGATGAATGAATTTTTAGGAATGTCAGGCAGCTATATTGGATTTATTGGCGTAGCATTTGCGTATTTGGTAACCTGCATCTTACTTGGTACCTGCAACAGCAAATTACCGCAGGACCAGGGAAGAGCTTATGCGCATGATGGAAAGCTTTCAGCCGGAAAGCCAAGAGGAGCAGGATTTATCTTTATTTTGGTATTTGTACTTACAGCTGTACTTTTTGCTTCTTTAGATAGAGAAACAATTATTTATTTAATTTTATTAGTTGCAGCCATGATGACAGGTTTTTTAGATGACTGTGCAAAGGTATCCTGGGGCGAGCTTCGAAAAGGTCTGCTGGATTTAGTAATTGCCATTATGACAGCCATTACTTATGTGAATTTCAATGGAAGCGATGTGCTCATTTCCATGACAGGGCAGACCATTACCTTACATCCGTTAGTTTATGGTATTTTGGCAGTCATTTTAGTTTGGGTATCCATCAATGTTACCAATTGTGCGGATGGTGTAGATGGATTGTCAGGTACTTTAGCATGTGTATCTCTTGCAACAATATATCTGATTATGAGAATCAGGGAAATTGAGCCGGGCTTTGCCTATGCCATTTTACTCTTTATTGCCTGCATTTTAGGATATCTTTGGTTCAATGCCACACCAAGTCGCCTGATAATGGGTGATGCAGGCTCGAGAGCGATTGGACTTTTTATTGCGATTGCAATTATGAAAACAGGAAGCCCATTCCTATATCTTTTAGTCGCAGCTGTGCTTATGGTAGATGGTGGTATCGGCTTGGTAAAGGTTTCATTACTACGCTATTTGAAAATAAAGATTCTTACCAAGGTCAGAACACCTTTGCATGACCATGTGAGAAAAAATAAAAACTGGTCTAACGCACAGACTGTATTCAAATTTGCGATTATTCAGATTATGATATCGGCAGCAGTGATTTCGTTATTTATTGCTTAGCCTGTGACTGGAAAAATCCCCTTTTTACAGCATAATATTGTAAAAAGGGGATTTTTTTATATTCTGGTGCTCCACTGCGAACAGTCCCATACATCAGTAGCAAGACCGTCATAAAAGTCCGGTTCGTGGCAAACCATTAAAATACTACCTTTATATTCCTGTAAAGCACGTTTCAATTCAGTTTTGGCATCAACGTCCAGATGATTGGTAGGCTCGTCCAAAAGTAAAATATTAGTCGGCTTATTAATCAGCTTGCAAAGTCTTACCTTTGCCTGCTCACCACCGCTGAGCACCTTTACAAGACTTTCAATGTGTTTTGTTGTCAGTCCGCATTTTGCAAGGGCAGAACGCACCTCATATTGTGTAAAGGATGGGAATTCCTTCCATATCTCTTCGATACATGTAGTGGATACGGACTGGTCCATTTCCTGCTCAAAATAGCCGATTTCCAGATAATCTCCAAGCTCGACTCCGCCGTTTAACGGTTTAATCAAACCTAAAATGCTTTTCAAAAGAGTTGTTTTACCAATACCGTTTGCACCTGTCAGAACAATTTTCTGTCCACGTTCCATAGACAAATCAAGAGGCTTTGATAATGCATCTTCATAGCCGATAACAAGGCTCTTTGTAGTAAAAACATATCTGCCGCTTGTTCTGGCTTCCTTAAAATGAAACTCAGGCTTTGGCTTTTCCTGTGCAAGCTCAATGATATCCATTTTATCCAACTTTTTTTGTCTCGACATTGCCATATTTCTGGTAGAAACTCTGGCTTTATTTCTGGCAACAAAGTCCTTTAAATCGGCAATTTCTTTCTGCTGTCTATTGTAGGCAGCCTCTAGCTGTGCCTTTTTCATTGCATAGACTTCCTGAAACTTATCATAGTCACCTACATATCTGTTTAATTGCGCCTGGTCCATATGATAAATGATATTTACCACGCTGTTTAAGAATGGAATATCATGAGAAATCAAAATAAAGGCATTTTCATACTCCTGCAAATATCGTTTTAACCATTCGATGTGATTGACATCCAAATAGTTAGTAGGCTCATCTAAAAGCAAAATATCAGGTTTTTCCAATAAAAGCTTTGCAAGCAGTACCTTTGTACGCTGTCCGCCACTCAAATCAGTGACATCAGTTTCTAAGCCAATTTCCAATAAGCCTAAAGCTCTGGCGACCTCCTCAATTTTGGAGTCAATCATATAAAAGTCATGCTGTGTTAAAAGTTCCTGAATGGTGCCAAGCTCTTCCATATATGCTTCCAACTCTGTTTCAGAGGCATCTCCCATTTTGTCACAGATTTCATTCATACGAGCTTCCATTTCAAATAAAAAATCAAACGCAGAAGCAAGTACGTCACGAATAGTCATACCCTTTTGCAAGGCGGTATGCTGATCCAAATAACCAACGCGTGTGTTTTTAGCCCATTCAATTTTACCCTCATCAGGCATCAGCTTATTGGTGATGATATTCATAAAGGTAGACTTACCCTCACCATTTGCACCAACAAGTCCAATATGCTCTCCCTTTAATAGGCGAAAAGAAACATTTGTAAAAATAGTTCTATCACCAAAACCATGAGAAAGATTTTCCACATTTAAAATACTCATTTGCTATATCCTTTCGCTGTAACGAGATTATCATGACAATCATACGATATATTAAAAAAAAAGTAAATGATAGGTTGACAAAGTAGTTAGCCTATGCTAACCTAAGTGTGTAAGGAATAACAGAAAGAGGTGAGAGACATGACAGAGGCGATTTCTATTGCAGTTGTGATGGGAGCAGTTTTTTTCATTGTTCGTCACCTTATCAAAAATAAGGCGAGGGAACAGTGTAAAACAAAGGAAAAGCTGTAACCAAAGTAATCAGGTTGGGTTTCAGGTAAAGATTTGTACATGGGACAATTCTTCCTAAAATTATATCACTTATATCACACAACAAAGACTGTGCATCAAAAGATGTGCAGTCTTTTGTTTTATACAAAATTGCCAGTTCAAGTAAGCTTGACTCGTGCTTGAACCAGAAGGGCAAAAATGGTACACTAAAAAAAGTATGAAAAGAATCTTTTCGTCTTTATATCGGGAAATGTACAAAAGAAAGGCAACAATATGGCAAAAAGTAAAGAAACAAAAACCAATGCAATGCGTATTTTGGAAACAAAGAAAATCCCATATACTGCGCATACTTATGAATGTGAGGAGTTTATTGACGGAATACAGATAGCAGATATGTTGTCACTTCCTCATGAAAAAGTTTATAAAACATTGGTGACACAGGGAAACAGCAAAAATTATTTTGTATTTGTAATACCGATTGCAGAAGAATTAGATATGAAAAAAGCAGCAAAATCTGTAGGAGAAAAATCAGTTGCCATGCTTCATGTAAAAGACATCAACGCAGTCACAGGCTACATCCGCGGTGGATGTACGGCGATAGGCATGAAAAAGCAATATGTAACCAGAATTGATATAGCAGCAAAGGAGCTTTCGCAAATCATTGTCAGCGGTGGAAAGCTCGGAATGCAGCTGGAGCTTGCGCCCAACGACCTGGCACTTGCATCCGGTGCAGAATTTGCAGATATCATTGTGAGATAAATAGATAGAAAAGGAACAATAGCTATGATAAGAACGATTCAAACAACAGAAGTTACAAAGCAGATTAAGGAAATGTGCATAGAAGCCAATCACTTTTTGACAAAGGATATGGACGATGCTCTAAAAAATGCTGTAACTACAGAAAAGAGTACACTCGGAAAGCAGATTTTAAATCAGTTGCAGGATAATTTGGAAATCGCAGGCAAGGATATGATACCGATTTGTCAGGATACCGGTATGGCAGTTATTTTTATGGAAATCGGTCAGGATGTCCATTTTGAAGGCGGTGATTTAGAGGAAGCAATTCATGAAGGCGTCAGACAAGGATACGTGGAAGGCTTTTTAAGAAAATCAGTAGTGAAGGACCCGTTGATTCGCGAAAATACAAAAGATAATACACCTGCAATCATTCATTATGAAATGAAACCGGGAGACCAGGTAAAGATTACGGTTGCTCCAAAGGGCTTTGGGAGTGAAAATATGAGCCGGGTATTTATGCTAAAACCGGCTGATGGTATTGAAGGCGTAAAAAATGCTATTTTAACAGCAGTCAAAGATGCCGGTCCAAATGCATGTCCTCCAATGGTAGTAGGTGTCGGCATTGGCGGAACCTTTGAAAAATGCGCACTCATGGCTAAAAGGGCACTCACAAGACCTGTCGGAGAACATTCAGAGATTCCTTATGTAAAAGAAATGGAAGAGGAGCTTTTGGAGAAAATCAATCAAACAGGTATAGGACCAGGTGGACTTGGTGGTACAACTACAGCACTTGCAGTAAATATCAATACCTATGCAACTCATATTGCAGGACTTCCGGTAGCAATCAACATCTGCTGTCATGTAAACAGACACGCAGTACGAGTAATCTAAGCAGAGAGGAAAACACAATGGATAAATATATCAAAGCCCCAATCAGTAATGAAGATGCAAAAAGCTTAAGAGCAGGAGATTATGTATACCTTACAGGTACTATTTATACAGCAAGAGATGCTGCACATTTAAGAATGGATGAAACATTAAATAGGAAAGAAAAACTTCCTATTGAATTGGAAAATAATATTATTTACTATATGGGACCATCGCCGGCAAGAACAGGCAGACCAATTGGTTCAGCAGGACCAACGACTGCAAGCCGTATGGATAAATACGCACCAAGACTTTTAGACCTTGGTTTGAAGGGCATGATCGGAAAAGGAAAAAGAAGTGATGCAGTGAAAGAAGCGATTATCCGCAATGGTGCTGTATATTTTGCTGCAGTCGGTGGTGCAGGTGCATTATTATCAAAATCGATACTTTCTTCAGAAGTTGTAGCTTATGATGATTTAGGTACAGAGGCAATCAGAAAACTTGAAGTAAAGGACTTCCCAATAATTGTTGTGATTGACAGTTTAGGTAATAATCTATATGAAACAGCAATCAAAGAATTTGCTCAAGAATAGGTACGAAATAATTTCAAAAAATAATTTAAAATAAAATAAAAAAATAGTTGACATTAATAAGACCATTCAGTATAATAGATTTTGCGTTGATTGAGACGTACAATTAGATATTGGTAGAGGATTTAATTCAGTACCGAGGAGAAATACTCAAGAGGCTGAAGAGGCGCCCCTGCTAAGGGTGTAGGTCGGGTAACCGGCGCGAGGGTTCAAATCCCTCTTTCTCCGTTTTGTTTTATTGAGAAATTATGAAAGACTTCTTACATGACATGCTTTTATAATGAGACTTAAGAAAAGAAATCTTAGCAACATCGAGATTCTTTTTTTTACCCCATAAATCGGATGCGTAAAAGTTAAAAAATAAAGCAAAAAAGTGCTTGACAAACAGATAGACAATATGATATGATATCAGAGTTGCCGCTGATAAAGAAAGCAACACAGAACATTGACAAATAAACAGTAATACA
>CAMBAN010000067.1 GCA_945864145.1 uncultured Lachnospiraceae bacterium
AGAAGAAACAGATGCTTTTGCACATGAGGTAATGATACCAATTTTAGCTGAGGGTGATATGATGGGAGCTGTTATTTTACTATCCACAGATGATAAAAATCCAATGAATGAAGTGGAAATGAAGCTTGCGCAGTCGGCAGCAGGTTTTTTGGGAAAACAAATAGAGCAATAAAAAAGAGTGGCTGTAGTGGCCACTCTTTATACTTTATAGAAAGTGCTTGTTTGTAATAAAAAAAGGTTACTCAGTAGCAAATTTTTTTATGCAACATAGAGATACATAAAAATGAAATGGCAAATACTGCCGCCCATAACAAAAAGATGAAAAATTTCATGGGAACCGAAATTTTTATGCAAAGCATTGAATAAAGGAAGCTTCAATGCATAGATGATGCCACCTATTGTGTAAATGATACCACCTGCAAGAAGCCAGGCAAATGCAGACGCAGGTAAAGTATCCAAAAGCGGACCAAAGACAAGTACACAAAGCCATCCCATTGCTATATATATAATAGAAGAAAACCATTTGGGGCAGGTTACCCAAAAAGCTTTGAGAATCATACCGGCAATAGCAAAACCCCAAACAAGAGCAAGGAGTGTATAACCTTTTTCCCCACCTAAAACAATCAGACAAACAGGCGTATAAGAACCTGCAATTAGGACAAAAATCATCATATGGTCAATTTTTTTATAGATTTTCAAAATTTTGTCCGAAACACTTACACTATGGTAAATGGTACTTGCTGCATATAATAACAGCATACTGATTACAAAAATGCTGATAGCAAAGGTAGTATGACCGTCGTGAGCCTTTATCAGAAGTGGAGTAGCAGCTGCTACCGTCATAAGCCAACCGATAAAATGAGTAATTGCGCTTCCTGGTTCTCTAATCGTAATTTGCATAAATCCCATTCCTTTCTAATTTCTATTTCCAAACATGTTATAAAGAGGAGACGGGAAAGAATAACCTCATCTACCATCTTATAATAAATCAAAAATTGCGTTAAGACACAAGAAGTAGTTTTAAAAACTACATCGCGTATAATTAATACTACATCATAGAAAAAAGAAAGTCAATAGAGAGATAAAGGCAAATTAATCTTCATCAATAACTTGAATTTCTAAATAGTCAAAATCAATAGCTTCTATAAAATTGTCAGAAGTAAAACGGGTACGGCTGCGTTTTTGAAATTCTGCAATGGTCGAGTCAAGCCAGATAGGTTTTCCTAAGTCAAAGGTATAGCACACATCTTCTAAAGCCTGAAAAACCTTGTGGGTTCTGGTGTCATTTGAGTCATTGCATACAACAGTATCTTTTATCATATGATTGTCTTTCCATATTTTTGCCCATAAGCGAAACATAAATAATCTCCTGTTCTTATAAATAGAATTATGGTAACTGATATGCGCAGAGTATATCATAAAATAGAATAAAAAAACATATATTTTCTGTATGGCGCAATTTTCAAATATGTTGTTTTAAATATGATTTGCAAATCTGCTAACGCAGATAGGGCAGTGAAAAAGAGAAAAATAGGCTACATAATAAATATACAAAAAAAGTGAAAAGAATATAAATAAATTGTATATTATGCACACTGTAAGAAATATGTGCTATAATGAGTACGACAGAACTATTACAAAGAAAGAAAGAGGCAAAAATGGAATATAAATTGAACGAAAATTCTGAGGTGGATAGCTGGAAGGAGCTTATGCTGATATACAGCTCGGCACTTAAGGAAATAGGCACAAAGCTTGAAATATTGAATGATGAGTTTCAACATGTGCATAGATATAACCCAATTGAACATATAAAATCGCGTATCAAGACGCCTGAGAGCATCGTGAAAAAGCTAAAGAAAAATGGATATGAATCTACGATTGAGAATATGGTTATGTATGTAAATGATATTGCGGGCATTCGTATTATTTGTTCTTTTACAACAGATATTTACCGTATTGCGGAGATGCTGACAAATCAAAGTGATATTAAGGTACTGTCTGTAAAAGATTATATTAAGAATCCCAAACCAAGTGGTTACAAGAGCTATCATTTGATTGTTTCTATCCCTATTTTTCTTTCCGACCGTATTATTGATGCGAAAGTAGAAATACAGATTCGTACCGTAGCGATGGATTTCTGGGCAAGCTTAGAACATAAAATTAACTATAAATTTGAAGGAAATGCGCCACAACACATTAAAGATGAGCTGTATGCCTGTGCGACTATGGTATCGGATTTAGATGCAAAGATGCTTTCCTTAAATGAAGAGATTCAGCAAATTGAAAAAGAAAATGCAAAATAGAAAAGCAGGTAAAAAGCCTATCCGTCAGGCAACGGATAGGCTTTAAAAAAGTCCCTGTAAATGAGGAGTGCCCCGATACCTTTCGGCATCGAGGCTATTATGAAAAAATTTATCTATGTGTAATGAAAAACATTACGTTGTTCCCTTTGCTATGGTTAAATATTACCATTCAAATATGAACAAAGTATGAACAAAACGTGAATATAATGTTAATTTGCATAAAGAAATGAAAAAGTTCACAACAAAAATATGCAATATGCACAAATATAAACATGGGTTGTCATAAAAAAGATAAAATGCTAAAATAAAATAAGATAATGTGATGCGAAAGGAAAGATGGAGGACAAACATGGACAATTTTATGGATAAGCTTGCTCAAAAATTTAATGCGCAGGATGTCATTCATGCCAATGCAGAGGCAGAAACAGCAGAAATGGAGAGACTACAGCAAAAGGTTGCTGAGTACGAGCGCATTTTACAGGAAATGAGAAAACTGAATGTAAAAAATGCCGAAATTTCTGAGAAAATTGACTCCATCCTTGCAGAGAAAACAAATCAGATAAAGGTTGTGCAGGAGGAAGAACGACAAATTTTAACAATCCTGCAGAATCTGACAGATGAGCAGACCAGAAATATGGAGGAAAGCATCGCTGCAAACAAGGATGAAGATGCACAAAATGTTCAGAGAGAACTATTGGAAAAGGCAAGTAAGGATTTGCAGGCTATTGAAGAATTGTTAAAGCAGTCGGATGATTTTACCCATAAAGAAAGTGTAAAAGTTTATCGTAATGTGCAGGCAGTTGTCGTAGAAGAACTAAAAAAGCAGTCAGAGGAATTACAGACCGCACAGAAAAAGCTTTCGACGAAGGTAAATGTATCTTGTATTTTAATAGCTTTTACCTTTGTGCTTACAGTTGCCGGTTTTGTGTTGAAATTATTAGAGCTTATTCAGTTTTAGAGGAGAAGCATCATGGCTAAGATATCTTTTAAACCGGGAAATATGCTCTATCCTTTACCGGCTGTTATGGTGAGTGTGGCAGACAAAGCAGGACATTCCAATATCATAACAGTAGCTTGGACCGGAACGGTTTGCACCAATCCACCTATGGTAAGCATTTCTGTCAGACCGGAGCGTTTTTCTCATCATATGATAGAAGAGACGGGAGAATTTATTATTAATCTTACGACAGAAGAGTTAACCTATGCTACCGATTATTGTGGTGTAAAAAGTGGCAAGGACGTGGACAAATGGAAGGAAATGCAATTGACTCCGGTTATGGGGGAAAAGGTGCAGGTTCCTTATATAGAAGAGAGTCCCGTTAATATTGAGTGTAAGGTAAGAAAAGTAGAGAGACTGGGCTCTCATGATATGTACCTTGCAGATGTGGTGGCAGTTCATGTGGATGATGCCTATATGGATGAAAAGAACAGCTTCCATCTGATAAATGCAAAACCGATTGCCTATAACCACGGCGAATATTATGGACTTGGCAAAAAGCTGGGTAAATTTGGTTATAGCATACAAAAGAAAACAAAGAAACAGCCAAATCAGAAAAAAAGCTTGACGAAAAAATAGGTTTTTATTATGATAAAAATAGAATATGAAATCGATTTGCCACGAAGATGTAGCACTAAGCATTTTGCTTAGTGCTTTTTTTGTAACAGGAGAATGTGTATGGTAACCAATCAATTAGATAAAAATATAGCAGCAAATTTAAAAAGAATTCGAAAATCAAAAAATATGAGTTTAGATATGCTGGCAGAAAAAACAGGAGTCAGCAAAAGCATGCTTGGACAGATAGAAAGAGGAGAATCTAATCCGACAGTAGCGACTATTGCCAAAATTGTAGATGGTATCCGTATCCCGTTTGAAGATTTGATATATCCTATTTCAGAGAAGGTAGAGGTGATTGACCAGACACTTCTTCCAATCTTAAAGGCAGAAAAGGGAGCATATGAAATAAAGTCAATTTTCCCCTATGACAGACAAAGAAATTTTGAAGTGTATGAGCTTTCGATAGAACCGGGTGAATCCTGTAAAAGATTTTTGCCGGAAGACAGTATTTTTGAATATATCATGGTAAATCAGGGCGAACTGACCTTACAGACACAGCAGGGCAGTTATCAGGTGGATGCAAGCCATGCATTAAAAATCAGTGTAGACAGTGAATATACCTATATGAATCATTCTGATGAAAAATTGATTTTTCATATTTTTGCTGCAACAGCTTAGTCTTTCTTAAACAGGGTGCCTCTCATGACAGCCTGTTTTCCATATTTATGGCGAATTTCATCAAGAGCAGTATCTATCTTTTTTTCTTTTTCATTTTTTTGTAGCTCTGTAGTATAAGAAAAAAGGTTTAATTGTATCGGGGCATCTTCCTCCACAAGTTTAGTAGCTCTGACACCAAGCAGTCGGACCGGTTCTCCATTCCAGAGTTCCTCTAAAAGTGACATGCTTGTCATAAAAATCGAAGAGGTGGTATTGGTAGGCGTATCCAGGGCTTTTTGATGCGAGTTTGACTGAAAGGAAGCATATTTTATTTCTAAAGTGATGGTGCTTGCCAAAAATTTGTGCTGACGCAGTCTGTTGGAAACAGATTCACAAAGCGATAAAATGACAGGCTTCATATCTTCTATAATTGTGGCATCCTGTGACATGGTAGTAGAATTTCCAATCCCCTTTGCCTGCGCCGGTACAGGGTCAACAATTGCTGTATCGATACCGTTTGCATATTCCCAAAGCAGCTTTCCGTGACTTTTCAAATGGGTCATCAAAAGTGACAAATCTGTAGTGGCAAGCTGTCCAATCGTTGTAATCCCAAGCTTTTTTAAAATCTCCTGGCTGGATTTTCCGCACATGAATAAAGAAGAAACAGGAAGAGGCCACATTTTCTCTTTGATTTCAGAAGTAAAAAGCGTATGCGTCATATCCGGTTTCTTGAAATCAGATGCCATTTTTGCCAGTACCTTTTTATCGCTGATTCCCACATTTACAGTAAAACCGAATTTCTCAAAAACACTTTTGCGGATAAGATTGGCAGCAGTGACAGGAGTGTCATAATCTTTGGCAATAGGTGTAAAATCCATATAACATTCATCAATGCTGACCTGTTCAATAATGGGACAAAAGGTCATCAGGTGTTCAATGAAAGCTTTGCTGTGTGCACAGTAAGAATTGTGGTCGGGAGAAACAATGGTAAGATTTGGACATTTTTTCTTTGCTGATACAATAGGCTCTGCCGTTTCAATCCCGTATTTTTTAGCCGGAATGGATTTTGCAAGGACAATGCCATGGCGGGTTGAACTATCTCCGCCGATGATGGCAGGGATGGTGCGGATATCTGTATATTGCGCCAAAGTATTGCTGTGCAGAGCCTCCTGATACTGGTCTATGGCAGTCCAGCTTAAAAAGGCGGAATTGACATCAATATGAAAAAATATAGTCTCCATCAGCTACCATTCCTTTCTTGAAAACGAACATATATTCTTATTAAAACACAAATATTTCAATTTTGCAAGAGACTGATGACTCTTTACAACCTTGGAGAGAACTGATAGAATAAAGAGTATTATGCAAAGCAATTTGTGATTTTTTCACAATAAATTCTGGAGTAACCAATGAAAAAAATACATCATTATCATAGAAGATTTAGACTGGCAATGATACGTACTTTTGGACTTTCCCTTGTGATTTGTGCGTTTCTTTTGCCATCATACATCAAATTTGAGAAATCAGGAGATAATTTATTTACCATTTCCTTTAACGGCGTAGAAATTGGTAAAGTAGGAAGCCTGGATGAGGTTGATGAGTATGCCACTACAGCAAGGAAGCGTGTAGTAGGTGACAGTACAGAGCTTGTCATGATGGATGTCAGCTTTGATGTGACAGGTGAGGAAACATTATTTGGTAAAGTTGACAGCAAGGATACCATTATAGACCGTATGACCGGCGTTATGGAGAAAAATATCAAGGATACATTGCAACGCTGTTATACTGTAAAAATTAATGAAACTACGGTAAATCTTGCCACTTATGAAGAGGTAGAGCAGCTTTTACAGGAAGCAATTGCACCTTATGATACAGAAGGAAAGTACACGGTTGATTTGGTACTCGATCAGACGAGAGAGGTCAATGTACTGACCACAGATATTCTACCAGGCAAAAGCACAGCATCAGAAAATATTACCTATAGTGCCGGTGTAACTTATATGCTGGAGCAGGCCTTACAGGATGTCGAGAGTACGGAGGAAATGGATTTTGAGGATTATACTCTGGGCTTGATTGACATAGCATATGCTGATACAATAGAAGTGATAGAAGCATATTTGATGTCAGATGAGTTGATACCTGTAGAGGATGCGATTGATTTAGTAACAAAAGAACAGGAAACGCAGATTGTTTATAAGGTAGTGGCAGGAGATTCTTTATCCAAGATTTCTTATGAGAATAATGTGCCGATTGATGACTTGATTGCGATGAATGATGCTATTGAGGATGAAAATTCTACCATTCGTGTAGACCAGGAAATCTTAATCAACGTTCCAGAGCCGGATTTATCTGTTATCTGGAAAGAGGAACAGATATATGTAGAAGACTATGAAGCTGAAATTCAATATGTACCAAATGATAACTGGTACACAACACAGCAGGTAACATTACAAGAGCCTTCTGCAGGTCGTCGTAAGGTAGTGGCAGTTACTACTTATAAAAATGGTACAGAGGAAAGCCGGGAGATATTAAAAGAAGAAATCTATGCGGAGGCTGTACCAAAAATAGTAGAGCGAGGAACGAAAATTCCACCTACTTATGTAAAGCCTATTTCCGGTGGAAGGGTAACTTCAGGCTTTGGTGCAAGAAGTGCGCCTACCAAAGGGGCTTCGACCTACCATCAGGGTGTTGACTGGGGCGTAGCAACTGGTACACCGGTATATGCATCCAATGGTGGTACTGTCGTGTCAGCGGGCTGGATGAGCGGTTACGGTTATGCGGTTTATATCAATCATGCAGATGGCAGACAGACCAGATATGGACATTTAAGTAAGGTACTTGTTTCTGTTGGACAGACGGTATCACAGGGACAAAAGATTGCGTTATCAGGAAATAGTGGACGAAGTACGGGACCACATTTACACTTTGAAATCCGTATCAACGGAACGGCAGTAAATCCGTTAAAGTATTTAAATTAAAATGACTTTTAAAGTCAATCTTTACAAAAGAGAAAAAGAATAGTATAATGTGTCATGTTGTAGAATTTAATAATATTGTAACAATTGGTTAATAAATAAAACAAAATATGGTTAGATACGATAGAGTTAAGAAAGAGTTTAATAGTTAATATGAGGTGAACGATGGAACAATATGCAATTAAGGGTGGGAATCCATTAGTTGGTGAAGTTGAAATCGGCGGAGCAAAAAATGCTGCACTTGCGGTACTTGCTGCGGCAATTATGACAGATGAGACAGTAACAATTGAAAATGTGCCGGATGTAAATGATACCCGTGTTTTATTACAGGCTATGGAAAGCATTGGTGTTGTCGTAGAGCGTTTAGACAGACATACTGTAAAAATCAATGCATCTATGATTTCAGAGCTTGTTATTGAGGATGATTTTATCAAAAAAATCAGGGCATCTTATTACTTATTGGGCGCTTTGCTTGGAAAATATAAGCATGCAGAGGTTGCACTTCCCGGAGGATGCAACATCGGAAGCAGAAAAATTGATTTGCATATTAAGGGATTTAAAGCACTCGGAGCAGAGGTTAAAATCGAGCATGGATTATGGATTACAGATGCGGAACGCTTACAGGGTGCACACATCTACTTGGATACTGTTTCTGTAGGTGCAACAATTAATATTATGATGGCTTCTGCTTTAGCTGAGGGAAAAACAATTATTGAAAATGCAGCGAAAGAGCCACATGTTGTAGATGCAGCGAACTTTTTAAACTCTATGGGAGCAAATATTAAAGGTGCAGGTACAGATGTCATCCGTATTACAGGTGTAGAAAAGCTTCATGCTTCTGAATATTCCATTATTCCGGATCAGATTGAAGCAGGTACTTTTATGTTTGCAGCAGCAATCACGAAGGGTGATGTGACTGTAAAAAATGTTATTCCAAAACATTTAGAGTCAACAACAGCAAAACTTATTGAAATGGGTTGTCAGGTAGAAGAGTCTGATGATGCAGTCAGAGTAGTTGCTTCAAAGAGATTGGAAGCAACACAGGTAAAGACGTTGCCATATCCGGGATTTCCGACAGATATGCAACCACAGATTGGCGTTGCGCTTTCTTTGGCAAGTGGTACAAGTATTGTGACAGAGAGTATCTTTGATAATCGTTTTAAATATATAGATGAGCTTACAAAGATGGGAGCAAATGTAAAGGTAGAAGGTAATACCGCTGTTATCTCAGGAGTAGAGCATTTTACCAGTGCAGCATTAACAGCACCGGATTTGCGTGCAGGTGCGGCATTGGTGCTTGCCTGTCTTTCAGCAGAAGGCTTCAGTACAGTAGAAGATATTAATTATGTGGAACGTGGTTATGAAGATTTTCCACAGAAGCTTCAGAGCCTTGGGGCACAGATTGAAAAAGTAGCATCTGACAGAGACTTACAGAAATTTAAGCTAAAGGTCGGTTGAAAGAATAAATCAGCTTGCTGATAAATTTATACACAATTTAGACAATTTTAAATATTTGCATAGTTGACATGGTGTAATAAGTATTATATCATATATGTGATATGACAATTCCATATTGTAAATGAGACTCTCTTATTCAGAGTGGTGGAGATACAAAGGATCTGTGAAGCCACGGCAACCCCCATATTGAGGAAGGTGCCAACCTGAGCGAGTATAGCTATATTGTATATAGTTCGAACAATAAGAGGATTTGATTATCAGACTAACAATCACTTCCGCTTATGTATGAGCGGAAGTTTTTTTATGCAAGAGGAAAGTGCTTGTAAGTAGTGAAACTCAATAGTTTGCTACTGAGCAGACTCTGGTTAACTACATGAAGGAGGAAACAAAATGGAGAAATTATTATTTACTTCAGAATCAGTTACAGAAGGACATCCGGACAAAGTCTGTGATGCAATTTCGGATGCGATTTTAGACGCATTGATGGAACAGGACCCAAATAGCCGTGTAGCTTGTGAATCTGTTGCCTGTACAGGCTATGTATTAGTTACCGGTGAGATTACAACAAAAGCATATGTAGATATTCCAAGAATTGTACGTGAAACAGTGAAGGAAATCGGTTATGACAGATCTGAGTATGGCTTTGATGGCAATACCTGTGCTGTCTTTACAGCAATTGACGAGCAGTCAGGCGACATTGCAATGGGTGTTGATAAGGCTCTTGAAGCAAAAGAGAACAAAATGAGCGATGCAGAAATCGAAGCAATTGGTGCAGGTGACCAGGGTATGATGTTTGGTTACGCTACTAACGAAACAGAAGAATATATGCCATATCCTATTTCACTTGCTCATAAGCTTGCTTTACAGTTAACAAAGGTTCGTAAGGATGGTACTTTAAAGTATTTAAGACCGGACGGAAAGACACAGGTTTCTGTAGAATATGATGAAAATGGAAAACCAAAGAGATTAGAGGCAGTTGTATTATCTACACAGCATGATGAGGATGTTACACAGGAACAGATTCATGCAGACATCAAGAAATATGTATTTGATGAAATCTTACCAAAGGAATTGGTAGATGCAGACACAAAGTTCTTCATCAATCCGACAGGTCGTTTTGTAATCGGTGGACCACATGGTGATGCCGGATTAACAGGTAGAAAGATTATCGTAGATACTTATGGCGGAATGGCTCGTCACGGCGGCGGTGCATTCTCTGGTAAGGACTGCACAAAGGTAGACAGAAGTGGTGCTTATGCAGCCCGTTATGTTGCTAAGAATATCGTAGCAGCAGGACTTGCTGAAAAGTGTGAAATCCAGTTATCTTATGCGATTGGTGTAGCACAGCCAACCTCTATCAATATTGATACTTTTGGAACAGGCAAGTTAGACAGCGAGAAATTGGTTGAAATCGTTCGTGAAAACTTTGACCTTCGTCCGGCTGGTATTATTAAGATGCTTGACTTAAGAAGACCAATTTACAAGCAGACAGCTGCTTATGGACATTTTGGACGTAATGACCTTGATTTACCATGGGAGAAGCTTGATAAAGTAGAAACCTTAAAGAAATACTTATAATTGACAGTTCCCTGTCAACAAACGAGCGGTGTATGTTGAGCATATTCAACATACACCGCTTTTTGCCGGGAAAATTATACAGCAGCGTCGAGTTCTTCGTCCTCGGTCTGCTCGCTATAGAGTTTTGCTTCCTGCTCGGCCTGTATATCTGCAAAAGCAGAAAGAATAGGCTTTTCTGTGGAGCCCTTAAAGGTTCTTGCAATATAATTGTTGGTAATTTTAAAGATAGTACCGGAAAGAGTCAATACACCAACAAGGTTTGGCAAGACCATCAAGCCATTAAAAGTATCTGAAATATCCCAGGCAAGTCCCAAATCCATAGTAGCACCACAAACAATGAATAAAACAAATACACATTTATAGATAATGGTAGATTTGGTACCAAACAGGAATTCCCATGCCTTTGTACCATAGTAGCTCCAGCCAAGTACTGTGGAAAAAGCAAATAGTAAAATGGCAACAGCGATGAAGATGCCACCTACATTAATACCACCAAAGTTAAAAATGCTACCAAAGGCTTCACTGACAAGTGCAGTTTTTTCAGCACTGGTAAGCATTTCACCTGTACTTAAGTCAATAAGTCCGGAAGAGAGAATGGCAAAAGCAGTTAAGGTACAAACGACAATTGTGTCTGCAAATACTTCAAAAATACCCCACATTCCCTGTTTTACAGGCTCTACGACATTAGAAGCGGAGTGAACAATGACAGAAGAACCTAAACCGGCTTCGTTAGAGAAGACACCACGTTTGAAACCCCAGGTAGCTGCGTTTTTAACAGCAGTACCAATAACCGCCCCTCCAATTGCTTTAAATCCAAAAGCAAAAGCAAAAATAGAATGGAATACTTCTCCTACCCTATCAATATTTAATACAAAAACAGCTAAAGCACCAAGAATATATACACATGCCATAAATGGTACAAAGCGTTCTGTAACCTGAGCAATTCTTTTGATACCGCCGACAATAACGAGACCTGCAAATAACATTAAGGCAATACCGACAAGCAACGCATAAAGATTAACTGTCAAAGAACCTAAGGCAATCTCTCTGTCTAAAGCAGGAATTGTAAAAACAGAAGTGATATTGGTTGAAATCGTATTAATCTGACTCATATTTCCAATACCAAAGGATGCTAAAATACAGAAAACAGAGAAAAGCACTGCGAGTACCTTACCTAAGGTTTTACAACCCTTTTTAGAGCCAAGACCGTCTCTTAAATAGTACATGGCACCTCCGCACCATTCTCCCTGACTGTTTTTTCGTCTATAATAAATACCAAGAACGTTTTCGGAATAGTTTGTCATCATGCCAAAAAAGGCTGAAAGCCACATCCAGAAAATGGCACCGGGACCACCCGAAGCAATGGCGGCGGCAACACCTGCAATATTACCTACACCGATGGTTGCAGCAAGTGCGGTACACAAAGCTTGAAATTGGGAAATAGAAGATTTTTCCTTAGAATTTGTCACACCACTTCCCTTTTTGAAAACACCGCCTATTGTCTGTCCAGTGACATGTTTGGCAAATCTGATTTGAAAAAATTTCGTGCGGAAGGTGAGATAAATACCAGTACCGATAATCAGTACCAACATGGGAACTCCCCAAACAACACTATTAATTGCACCATTGATTGTAGATATAACGTCTAACATTTGTGCGCCTCCTTCTTTTATATGCTTACCCTTATTCATAAAAAAGAATATTCCAGATGTGCAGTCCTTTCTGCCGCAAGTGGAATATTCTTTTCATACATTATTTATACAATATTTTGCATAAAAATACAAGTAGAAAAAAGTCCTATAAAAGGGAGGATGCCAAGTAATCCAGGATTACTTGGCATTTATTATGAAAAAGTTATTTATAAGTAATGTTATCACTTATTGCATTGCTGTATCTTATGATATTAGTATATCGCGGAGTCGTGACAAAATCGTGTGTTGTTTTTGAACAATTCTGAAAAGAAATATGAACAAATCATGAACGGTACAAATTAACTATTAATTTAGTACTGTTCCGGTTCCGGATAATCTACACCAAAGGTTTCTACAGTAACCTTTTTCATTTTTTGTGTTTCTAAAGGTCTGTCAGAGTAATCAGTCTGTGTTTGGGCGATTTTATTTACAATATCCATACCCTCTGTAATTTTTCCAAAAGCAGCGTAAGCGCCGTCAAGATGAGGACTTGTCTTATGCATAATGAAGAACTGGCTTCCGGCTGAGTTTGGCATCATGCTTCTTGCCATAGATAAAACACCCTCTGTGTGTTTTAAATTGTTTTCGAAGCCATTCTGGGAAAACTCACCGGCGATAGAGTAGCCTGGACCACCCATACCTGTTCCGTCAGGGCATCCCCCCTGAATCATAAAGCCGTTGATGACTCTGTGGAAGATAAGTCCGTCATAATAATTGTGATTAATAAGGCTAATAAAGTTATTTACAGTATTTGGAGCGATTTCCGGATAAAGCTCTGCTTTCATGATATCGCCATTTTCCATTTCAATAGTAACAATTGGATTTTGTGCCATGGTAAATCTCCTTTCTTTTGGCATACAGCCACTTTAACCATTTTAATTGAAAATATAGTATTCGTAAAGTAAAATGTAAAAGAAGAAGAACAAGTGAGGAATGTCATGGAAAAAATTGTTTTGTGCCTAAAACATGATAGAGAATACATAAAGAGCCTGCAAGAGATATTGAAGGAGAAACTACAGATAGAGGTTTGGTGCATAGAAGAGCTTTCAGGTTTGTTGGAAAAAGCTCTTGTTTTAACAGATGATGGAGAAATTGCAAAACAATGTGTGGCACATGAGCTTGCCTGTGCAGCGGTTCTGCATGAGCAGAATAAAGGAGAACAGTTTCCATCTGGTATGTATTGTCTGGAAAAAATAGAAGAAATAGAAGCAGATTACCTATATAAAGTATATGAGCGTGCAAAAGGGATTCCCTGGACTATTTTAGAAACAAAAAGACTTCTTTTGCGTGAAATTACAGTTGCAGATGTACCAAGACTTTATGAGCTTTATCAATCACCGGAGATTACTCAATATATGGAGAATCTTTTTACTGACCCGCAGGAGGAAATAGAGTATACCAGAGCATATATTAAAAACGTGTATGAATTCTGGGGCTATGGGATTTGGCTTGTGATAAAAAAGAGTACCGGGGAAATCATTGGCAGAGCAGGTGTAGAAAGTAAAGAAGGCGAGGAAGGATTAGAGCTTGGATTTATGCTGGGAAAAGATTATCAGCATCAGGGTTATGCCTGCGAAATCTGTCAGGCAATTTTACAGTATGCAAAGGAGGAGCTTTCCGAGGACAACATCAGAGCCTGGGTACATAAGGATAATAAAGCATCCATAAACTTATGTGAAAAGCTGGGAATGACGAAAAGTGATGAGACGCAGGAAGCAGATAAGGATGGATATGTGCGATATTACCTAAAAAGACCGTTTGAATGCATGCAAATGCAATAAAACACACAAAATAGAATATAAAGCGGAAAAAAAGTAAAAAACTGTTTGACAAACAGAAACAGCAATGATAACATAACACTTGTAAAGCAAAGGTGCTATGAGTGAGACTTGTAGTACCTTTTTTATTTATCATGTATAGTTGAAAGGCGAAGCAATGGGGCTTCCTGTAAAGGATTGCTCTGTGTGCTTCGCCTTTTTAGCTGAAAAAAGAAAATCTATTTATGAGGAGGATTTATTATGACAGAGGAAATTTTAAGCGCTGTTAACGGTGAAGTGTTTGGCGTATGGTTCCTTATCGGTGCTGCATTAGTATTTTGGATGCAGGCAGGATTTGCAATGGTAGAAGCAGGATTCACCAGAGCAAAAAACTCCGGAAATATCATCATGAAAAACCTGATGGATTTCTGTATTGGTACTGTAATGTTTATTTTGATTGGTTTTAGCCTTTTATTAGGTGAGGACTTAGTAGGTTTTATTGGAAAACCGGGCTTTGATATTTTCACAGCTTATGAAAGCTTTGACTGGTCAAATTTCGTATTTAACCTGGTATTCTGCGCAACAACAGCAACAATTGTATCCTGTGCTATGGCAGAATGAACATAGTTCCTTTCCTATTGTATCTATTCCGGT
>CAMBAN010000068.1 GCA_945864145.1 uncultured Lachnospiraceae bacterium
TTACCAGAGCCGGATGTACCTACAATAGCACAAAACTCACCTCTATGAATCGCAAAGCTTACGCCATTTAATGCCTTTACACGGTTTTCTCCTATGCGGTACACCTTATAAAGGTCTTTTACGGAAATGACTACTTCCTTCTTTTTCTCTTCCGCCATAGTTTTTGCCTTTCTCTTTCTCTCATTCCTCTGTATGAACTGTATTATTTTAATTAGTACAGTTTATACCTGATTATTGTATCAGATATTATGTAAAGTTGCAATGCCCTGATGAAAAAAAGAGCCTGCTTTAGCAAGCAAACTCTTTTCAAAAATTTCTTGTGTTGTTGGAGGTTATTCTTCTGCTACATAAGTGTTTGCAGAGGATACTTCATACACAACAGGAATCCATCCTGTCAAGGAAGCACTTCTGGAATCAGGTTGACAGGTTCCAATATAAATCTTACAGGTTCCTTCTGATACAACCAGTTTTCCTTCTTCGTCATATAATGCAAAATCCGTATCTGTCAAAGTAAGCTCTACATGTTTTGTTTCACCTTTTTGTAAAAATACTTTCTTTAAAGCTTTTAATTGTGCGTTTGGCGTATCAGGCTTTTCAACTTTTACATATACCTGTACTGTTTCTGCACCATCAAAGCAGCCTGTATTTGTAATATCTGCTTCTATGGAAATACCTGCTTTGGTAATCTCATCAGCAGAAAGCTTTACATTCTGTACAGCAAAGCTTGTATAAGACAGACCATAGCCAAATGGATACAGTGCCTCCTGTTCCATATATCTGTAGGTTCTGCCCTTCATGCCATAATCTGTAAATTCCGGTAATTCCTCTGCTGAATGATAAAAGGTTATCGGCAGCTTTCCTTCCGGACTTGCTTCTCCAAACAGAAGCTTTGCAATTGCCTTTCCACCCTGTGCTCCCGGATAACCTCCATAAAGAATTGCAGGCACATGCTCAGCAGGCCAGTTAATTGCAAGTGCACTTCCTGATAAAAGAACAAGTACAACAGGCTTACCGCTTGCCACAACAGTTTCTATTACTTTCTCCTGAAGTCCCGGTAAGTTCAGATTAGGTTTATCACCACTTGCGTACTGATTACTTTCATCACCTTCCTCGCCTTCAAGTCCTGCATCCAGTCCAAGACAGCAGATTACGATATCACTATATTCACAAATGCCCTTCACTTCTGCAATTCTATCATTTTCTATCCCCAGATTTTCTACCTTCTCCTTATATAAATGACAGCCTTCTGAATATAGTACTCTTGCTTTGCCTTTCACATAATCCTGAATACCTTCCAGAACAGTAATATACTCCGAAGCTGTTCCTTCATAGTTTCCTACTAAAGCTTTTCTGTTGTTGGCATTAGGTCCAATCACACCAATCGTATGATATTTTTCCAAATCCAAAGGCAATAGTTCTCTTTCGTTCTTTAGCAGAACCATACTTTTCAAAGCTGCTTTTTCATTCAGCTTCTTCATTTTTTCCGAGTCTGCCTCTAAGAAGGAGATTTCATCATAAGGATTATCTGTTACTTCTCCAAGGGTACCTAACTTCATTCTTGTAGTATACAAATTAACTACTGCTTCATCTACTCTTTCTTCTGAGACCTTACCATCTCTTACTACATCCTCCAGGCAGGAGAACAAATTACCGCAGTTCAAATCACAGCCATTATTCATGGCAAGTGCAACTGCCTCCTGTGGAGTATCTACTACTCTATGTCCCTGATAAAAATCTTTAATTGCCCAACAGTCAGAAACAACATGACCCTGGAAGCCCCATTTCTGTCTGAGTATCTTCTGCAATAAAAACTCACTTCCACAGCATGGCTCTCCATTGGTACGGTTGTAAGCTCCCATAACAGCTTCAACCTTTGCTTCCTTTATGCAGGCTTTAAATGCCGGTAAATAGGTTTCATACATATCCTGCAATGAAACCTCTGCGTTAAAATGATGACGCAGATCTTCCGGTCCACTATGTACGGCAAAATGCTTCGCGCAGGCAGCAGCCTTCAAATATTTTTCATTATGTCCCTGAATACCTTCAATAAATCTGACTCCCAGTCTGCCTGTCAAAAACGGATCCTCGCCAAAGGTTTCATGTCCTCTGCCCCAGCGTGGGTCACGGAAAATATTGACATTAGGTGACCAAAAGGTCAAGCCCTTGTAAATATCTGTATCATTATATTTTTGCTGATTATTATATTTTGCCCTGCCTTCTGTTGATATCGCATCGGCAACCTCTTCAAGCAGGTCCTCATCAAAGCTTCCTGCCAGAGTTATAGCCTGTGGAAAAACAGTAGCAACTCCGGCTCTTGCAACTCCATGCAAAGCTTCATTCCACCAGTTATATGCCTTTATATGCAGTCGGTCAATTCCTACTGCCCAGTTCAGTGTCTGACTGCATTTTTCCTGAAGTGTCATCTGTGAAACGAGTTTTTTTGCTTCTTCACGATACTCTTTACATTTCTCTTCATTATGTGTCAGTTCCAAACTTATTTCACCTCCTCTTTTCTGATCCCCTGTACAGGGCATAAGACATCTCTGTCTTTAAAAAAATTATATCCGGCTTTTTCATTTTGTTCCTCTTAATATCCGCTAATATTCTATCAAATATTCTTATTTTGATTTCTTATGGTTTCCGGTTATTCCTCAAACAACTGCGGAACAACGCCCAAATAGCCTTTTTCCCACGGTGTTCCTGCCTTCTTTACCAGAATACGTTCCAATACAAAAGGATCACAGGCATAAATCGTAACTGTATTTTTACCCTGTTTTCCTGTTTTTTCCAATACCAGCTTATGAATGTTATCCAGAACACCCTGTGCCCATTCTCTGCAGCCCGGAGTACCACCTCTATAGCTTCTGCTTACGGTTTCCATATACTCTGTTTCTTCCTCGTTCCACTGAATACCTATCCGTAAATGATTTTCAATGGATACCGGACTGAGCGGTGCTGTAAGGAAAGTAAGTTCATATACACCATCCTCCGGCAATGTCATGGAATAAGTAATGGATGGTGCATCTGTACTGAAATCTGCAGTACATGGGAACGCTTTTACACCCGCACGATACTTTCCATATGGGTGAAGCACCTGAAAACCACCCTTTTGAGTTGTGACACTGCTGTCATATTCATCTGCTTCTATTGTAAGACCCCTGTCTTTTCTGGCAGGTACATAATGCTTATCTTCGCGTTCCTCCTGCGAAAACGGCTCTGCCTCCACCTCGATATTGACTCTGGCAAAATCACTCTTAATGCAAATATGAGCTGTCTGCCTGCCCTGTTTCTGAAGCAGTAGACCCTTCTGCAGCGTAATCACAAGCTTATCATTTACAATGACCTCGCCCTCAGTTTGAGACAGCAACAGCCAATCTGCATCACAGGTTACCTGATAAGTAAATGGTACTCTTGCTCCATTGGAAATATCAAAGGACAATGCCTCACATTTCGGGTCAAGGAAATCATCTGCATACAGAGTTTTTCTTGTCCAGTCGCCACCCATGGTAAAGGTTTCATTATCAGACTTTGCCACAATCATACGTGGCTTATTAGCCGGTTTTATATAGCATTGAAGAGGATAACTGCATTCTTCGTCATTCCAGTTTCCAAATCCCACATGCTCAGACATCATCATACCATCCCATTTTCCATTTGCAACACTGTGATACTCGGTCTGAAGCACTTTTTCCTTTCTGATACATTCCTTCACAGCATCTGCATAATCATTTGCACAAATCCTGCCCTGTTTTGCATACAGCATATTTTTCCCTGCATAGAGTTGCATTTGTATCTGGTTCATCGAAGCTACTGACGGATAATAAAGCAGTTCATAAAAGGCAGCATAAATATCCTTACCACCAAAAGCTGTTTTCAGTTCCTCTGCTGTCTGTATGATACGTCTGCTTTGCGCAAGCAACCAGTCTGCCTCTCCATAATGAACCGGATGGTACGTATCTGTATAGAGCGCCTCCGGTTTTCTGATACTGTTTAATCTGCTATAGCCATCCAGTACCTGATAAGCCATTTCGCATTCTTCCTCTGTGAAATATACTCCAAACTGTTGCTTTATCCATGCTTTGGTATAATCAGCAGTTTTGTTTGGTGCATTGGTACCCCACTTATCAAAATCATATGCCAGGTCAAGGAAATAAGAAAGCGGCAATTCCTGTGGTTTTAAATCTCCTACATTTACAATCCAGATATCGCGGATACCATACTCATAGGCCTCTGTCATCTGCTCCCACACTTTAGACAGATGCGTACTGTTTACCCATTCATAGGAAACAGGGTCTCCGTGATAATCAAAATGATAGTACATACCCCAGCCACCTTTGCGCTCTCTCATTTCCGGAGTGGGCAGTGTTCTCATATTTCCAAAATTGTCTTCACAAAGCATAAAGGTCACACCATCCAACTCCTGCCAGTCCTTTAACCCTTGTGTCTTTTCATCACCATAAAAATATGCCTCTACTTCTTTATAAAGTGCAAGCATACGAGGCACCTTATCCAAATCTTCATTAATACATTCCTTTATCAGCTGATTCTGGGTAGTAATAACTTCCTTCAGATAATCAATATTTTCCGCAAGTGTTGCGCTTCGTCCAAGAATTTCACTGTCTCTTTCGCCACGCATACCCATGGTAATGATGTTTTCCAGAGAACCGTTTCTCTTTAAACCATCTCTCCAGTAATTTGTCAGTCCCTCTTTATTTCTGTCAAAATTCCAGGCATTTCCATAAATGGAATCCTCACCTCGAACCAAATCCCATTCTTCACTATGTCTCAGACAAGGCTCATGGTGAGAATTGCTCATAACGATACCGTATTCGTCAGCAAGTAATGCATTTGCCATACCCGGTCCATCCAGACTAAAGGATGACGTCCACATAGCCGGCCACAAATAGTTTCCCTTTAAACGTAGCAGTAATTCAAAAACTCTGTCATACATCTCAGCAGTAAATCCGCCGAAATGTTTAAAGGTCCAGTTACCGAAAGATGGCCATTCATCATTAATAAAGAAACCTCTGTATTTTACGGAAGGCTCCCTGGAAAGTAAATTTATTCCTTCTGTCAGTACCAATTCTTCCTTCTTTGGTGGTACCACATCTGCAAACCACACCCATGGTGACACACCAATTATCTCCGATAAATGGAAAAGACCATAGATAGTACCTCTTTTATCGCTTCCTGCAATCAGCAGCGTTCCATGCTGTTCACCATTTGCAGGCTCTAAGAGGCAGAACAGATATACCTCTCTCTTACCGCGCAGCTTTGTTAAATCAATCCTGCCGTTTTTCTCTAATTCCTCTAAATATGCACTTTTTCCAAGTGTTGCTACCATAATTGCATCTGACACATCTGTCACATTTGGTATTCCGGTCACTATTTCACAGTTTCTGTCAGTCACTGCAAGTAAATCGCCTGCTACCTTTGATGCTATTTTTTTCACACCTGAAAAAGCACTTTCTTCCAAATAAATTTTGGCCTGTTTTTCTTTTCTTGCTATGCAAAATAACAAAAGCTATCCCTCCCGATTGCGTTATTTTCTACATTTTAACCCAAAAGGCACAAGGATAGCCAATCATTTATATCATTTTTCTATGCAATTAGTCTCAAATTTATTTATAAATATAATCGATATATTCTGTATCTTTTCTCAGCTTACTTGGAATGGCACTACGATATTCCTTTTGGTCATCACTCAGGTACTTAATACCCTTCTTTAAATCAGCCATTTGGACTCTTAAGTTGTCATTTAGACTATACATAATTTCTGCCTCTGTAAAGCTCATATCTGCCACCTGAGTAACCGGAGCATAGGCGAATTCTTCAAATTCTGTATAATAGGTGTTCATCAGATTTTTGCTTCCCGGAGATGCCCAATCCATAATTTCAATATCTACTGCCTTATCATATCCTACTTTCACCTGGAAAATAGCTATCTGACCGATAAGCTCTGTATAGGCTGCCGGTGAAAAATTCATGGTTCGGCTGCCATCCGGATTATCCGTAAAGCTTTCCGTAAAATTCAGATTAATATCTGACTCGACTTCATCAGGATAAACCATTTTAAAAAGCACAGCAATATTGTCATCCACACGGGCAAACAAGATTGCTTTATCATTAATATAGCTGTTGAAAATATCCTTTTTAATCACCTTTTGTGCATTCAACTTCAGGTAATGGAACTGATAGCCAAGTGAATCTGCAATCTGCTTTGCTGCAACAGCCTGCTTATCCTTCGCGGTAATCACTCCAATATCTCCTGCTGTTGTAAGACTATCCATTTTGCAGTATGCAATCACACCAATATTGATACGATACCAGCCATTACTATAATAACCTACGACACGAATAGGGACATTCGCATCAATCGTAGTCAATACCGTAGAAGTATAAGTCGGTTCTGCATATACCTGGCAATTTGCCTTTGTATAATACACATCCTCCAATACGGTGTAGGTGGTTCCTTTTGCATAAGCGACTTGCTGCTGTGTGCCAAAAAGTCCTAACAGAATAAAGCACATGCAAAATGCTAAAAATCGTTTTCTCACAAAGCTTCCCTCCCTAGTAATAAGACACTGTACAATTTGTCGGGAACGAATCCGATTGTACAGAACAATATCGGTTAATGGTTACATCTGCAAAAATACAACCGCTAAAGGCAGCAGCCTGAATACTTTTTGTATTCTTGGAAATCGTCACATCGGCAAGCTTTGTACATCCGCTAAAGGCTGATGTTCCAATGCTTACGACAGTAGACGGAAATTCAACACTTTTCAATGAAGTACAGCCTGCAAAGGCAGAGTCACCAATGACTGTACAACCTGATTTTATTTTCAGCTCCTCCAGCTTTGCACATCCGTTAAATGCCAAAGCTTCTATGGATTCTACTGAGGAAGGAATCGTCGCATTTGTCAAAACGGCACAGCCGTTAAAAGCGTTTTTACCAATTCTTGTTACACTGGAAGGAATCGGACACTCCTCCAATAAAACATTCCCATTACACATATCTTCCGGGATTTCCATAAGTTCGGTAGAAAGCTTTACATACGTGGCTGAGGTACAGCCTTTAAAAGCACCCTTTCCAATTTCCGTGACTTCATTTCCCATGGTAAAACGTTCTGCTTTGGTACAGCCTTCAAAGGCACTTTCCTCTATTTTTGTTACACTGGAAGGAATTGCAACCTTAGGTAAGGCAGTACATGCATAAAAGGCTTTTTTGCCAATTGTCTGTAAGTCCTCCGGTAATGTCAGTTTCTCCAGCGCAAAGCAGTTATTAAATGCCTGCTCGCCAATAGAAGTAATCTCGGAAGGCATGGAAACATAGGTCAGCGCATTACAACCATTAAAGGTCTTATTCCCTATAGTCGTTACACCATCCGGGATTTCCATTCTTGCAAGCTTTGCACAACCATCAAAAGCACCAATACCAAGAGATGTCAATGCATCCGGCATCTCTACTGCCACCAGACTTTTAGAGCCTTTAAAGGCATTGTCTCCAATTGTGACAACTGTGTCAGGAATATCTACATTCACCAACGTTTTAGCACTTGAAAAACTGGAAGCTGCAAGCTCCGTAACAGGCTGGTCATCAATGGTATCCGGGATAACAAGGTCTGCCCTGTTTCCCAGATACTTATTAATCACTACATGGTCTTTATATAAGGTATACTGATAATCTTTGTTTTTCTTTGATTCCGGGGTATCACTTTCTTCCGTTGAAGAGGCTTCTTCACTGGCTTCCTCCTCTTCTTCTCCCATAAAGTAATCGTGGTCATCATTTCTGTCTGCATCAACAAGAGAGCTTGGATTAATCTGCTCTGTTTTTACAGGACTGCTTTCAGGTGTTGTTTTATGATTGTCCGGTAAATCCTCCAATGCAGCAGACGCAAGACCATAGTTCTTCTGTGTTTCATTCACAAGTGAAGAAATATCTTCCGGTCCCTCTGTGGTATCCGCTTCTGTGGTTATTTCCTGTGCATCATCCGTTTTAGAAAGATCAATGACACCGGTTTTATTCAGATACATACCTAACAATAAACTGAATGCAATCGTACAGCCTGCGACCATTCCCCAAAATAATTTTTCCATTCTGTCCTCTCCAACTGTTTCTGTCTTATTTCAAATCATCTTCTGAAATATCTGTTCCGTAAAAAGCACCTTTGGTAATTTTCTTTAATCCATCACCGCCGGTTACCTTGGTTAAGCTTTTACAATCGCGAAAAGCATCTGTCCCGATTTCTGTCACAGAATCAGGAATATCTACATACACAATTTCCTCATGTCCCTTAAATACTTCCGCACCAATCTTTTTTACTCCCTGTGGAATTTCCACAGAGTCTGCCGTTCCTCTATATGCAAGTAAAATGTGGTCTCCTGCAATCAGGAAATCTCCTGTACCACGTTCTCCATTTTGCCAGCTTTCCAGCCATGATGTACCAGCAAATGCTTTAGTAGATATATCGGCTACCGTATCCGGAATATTAACCTTTGACAAATCCTTACACTCATAAAAGGCGCCATATTCTATGGTTTTCACGCTTTCCGGAATATCAATCTGGGTCAGCCCCGTTTTGGCAAAAGCAAGTCTGCCAATGGTATCCACCGTATCAGGAATGGTAAACTCTGTTAAAGAGCTATCCTTATAATATTCTCTGGCAGCAATTGCATTACCCTCTGTTTCCGCATTGCTGTTCGAAGGAATCGTGGTCGTTACTTCAATTTTATCTACCGCATCAGCTTCTGTTTCCTGTGTCTGTTCCTCTTCCTGGGTTTCTGAGTCTTTCGTTTCGTTACTTTCTTCTGTTTCTTCCGACTCCTGTACTTCTTCCGTTTCTTCAGTTTCTGAAGCAGGAGCTTCAAAATATACTTTTTCTTCTCTGTTATTCATAAGAAGCACAGCCTGTCCGTTTACAATAATGGTTCTGCCGATGACACTTTCATCATCTTCTTCTACAACAGACTCTTCTGTTTCTTTCTCCTCTGTTTCCATTTCTTCCTCTGTTGTTTCTTTCTCCGGAAGTTCATCCACTACCGTATTAATGGTAATTTTCTTAGAAACATTTGGTTTTGCCTGTCCGCTCGGATTACTGTCATTAAAATCAGTTGCCAAAGCAGGTTCATAAATTACCGGAATTTTATTTTCTTTTCCATATTTATCTGCTGTACTGTCTTTTGTTGTATAAATAGATGCCTTTTCACATTTTGTAATGGCATTATCTTCAATATTCAGGATTTCCTCCGGAATCACAATCTGCTGCAAATTGGCATCATTACGGAATGCTTTTGCCTCAATTGTATCCACCGCTTCTGTTAACACCACATTCTGCACAGAGCCCAGCTGACTCATCGAATATGCAGGTATGGTTTCCACATTTACAAGCTTGATATTCTGAATGTTTTTCAGATTGTAGAAAGCATAGGTATCAATTTCTTTTACTTCTTCCGGTGTCACATAGTTTTCTCCCTCTCTGCCGGGTAACACCTGATACAAAAAGGACATATCGCCATTGTATAAAGCACCGTCGTAATAGGTCAGATACAGATTTGCATCATCCAATACCAGATAGCTTAAAGAAGTACAGTCATTAAATACACCGGAACCCCAGGAAGAAACACTTTTACCTATTTTTACATAAGCAAGCGTGCTACATCCTTTAAAAGCACCGGGACCTACTTTTATACAAGTGTCAGGAATTGACACATCTGTCAGGGCAGTGCAGTCTCCGAATGCATTGTATTGTATTTCTACTAAGCCGTCTGGCATCTCAATACTTTGCAAGGTAGTATTTCCTGCGAAAGCACCCTCGCCAATCACTCTGACTTCACCGGGAATACTGATGAAGCTGTCACTTCCCACATATGCGGTAAGTACACCATCTTCTATTCTGAAATCCTCGTTTTTAGCAAATACGTTTTGCTTGGTGTTCAGCATAACGCCGAACACCAGACAAATCGCAAGTAAGCATATAACGAGAAAACAAACAACTCCTTTTTTCTTTTTCATAACTGCCTCCTTGTCCAGGCCTAGGCCAGTCTGATTTTCTTCTTTCTGTCACCTGATACAAACAGGAAAACGGAAAGGCAAGCCATACCTGTTGCAAGGAACCACTTCGGATGAATCGGATCACCGGTCTGTGGTGTAGAGTCAAGTGTCTGACCTGCTACAAGATTATTGGTATCCACATAAATCACATATGGTGAGAAGTGTGGTGGAATAAAGGAGATACATCCAATACCATCAATCGTTGTAAACTTCGGTGTCAAATCCTGTAAGTATCCGCCCTCTACAGCTGCTACATGAGCATTACCGCCATACTGGATTAACGTATCCGGAATTGGCATCGTCACTGTAACATTCAGACCATAGGTATCTGTAATCTGATTATTTCCGGAAGCATCGAACAAGGATATATCCATTGGGAAGTATGCAATACCATCCAAAGAACCATATTTATTCAACAGTGCCTGTTTTGCAAGCTCTGCAGCATCTTCTGAATCAGAAATTTTAACTACAAAATTATCTGTAGAACCCTCAACATTAGCATTACCTACATCCTTATTGGAAACACCATTCTTTGTGATATAAAGCTCATCACCGTTTCCTGTTGTCTGTGTATTATCTGTAGCATTGTTTGTTGCACCTGTATTTGTATTGGTTGATGTAGTAGTGCCTGTGCCTGTTGTAACTGTTGTACTGGTTGTATTGCTCTGTGGTCTTCTGTTTGAAGATGAGCTGCTACTGTCATCATCCTCATCATCACTTGTTCTTGTTTTATAATTTGCCGTAACTACTACCGCTGACGCCGGCATGGTAATCGTTGTAGAAACCTTTGTTGCATCTGCAAAGCCAACTCCTGAAGTAGAGGATGTCCACTTGGAGAATACCCTTGTAGATGAATCCGGTGCATTTGCACTGATAGAAACAATTTCACCTGCGGCATATTCACCGGAACCGGAACCATAGTTTACAGTCAGGCTATACTTTGTTGTAGTATCTGAGCTGCCTGAACCGGAGTTGCTACCAGAACCAGATGAGCCGGAACCAGATGAACCGGAACCACTGCCGGAGCTTGTTACTGTATTGATACCAATCGTTACATTATCATTTGGCATCGTAAATAATGCTGTTGTTGCTGTAATCGGATTAATCAGCGAACTATAATCTGTACCACTGCTTGTTCCTTTTGCTGACCAGGTTGTAAAGTCTACTGTTGTGCTGTTGTAGATAATTGCAATACTTGTTCCACCAGCTGCCTGCAAAGAAGATGAATAAGTAGTCAAATCAGATGCCAGGGAAGCCTGTCCTGTTGACATCGTTAAAGTATACTTGTTTCCGTCAGATACTACTACCGTTTTATCATCATTATATACTGCAAAAATTGTTCTATCCTCTGTAATATTAGTATACGCTGAGGAATCATTATAAAGAACACCATTAATTTCACAATACCAGTTTACAAATTTCTTACCATTAATATCAGGTGCTGTTGGTGGTGTTGCATCCTTTCCTTTTGAAACCTCCTGTGATTCACCAATAACAGTATTGTCTAACAGTTTAAAGGTTACAGTAAAGGTCTGGTCATAATCATACCACTCTGCCTTGTAGTTTCCTGTGCTGTCCTTACCATATGCTTTCTGTAAATCCTCAAAGGAATCATAGCAGGAAGAATATACACCATTAATCTCATCTCTGTATTTTACACCCTTGATATTGAACTTCTTTGTCGAGCCATCACACATGCCCTTGTTCAACGTACAGTTGAGATTTGGAATGGAAACTGTTACAGAGCCTGTTCCTTCTATATTGCTAAATGCTGTATCTTTAATTGTTTGTACGGTGTTTGGAAGTGACACTGTTGTCAGTTTGTCACATCCATTAAAGGCATCTGCTGGTAAAGTAGTAAATTTTGCTGCTGTCAAATCTACGTCAGTAAGCTCTTCGCAGTTAGAGAAACAGCCGTCTGCCAATTCTGACACCTTTGTCAGATTCGGGTCATTTGTTTTATTGATACCATTTGCTCTGCTTTCCAGACACTCAATAATTTTATAAGAACCATTGTCTAATACTTCATACAAAATGCCGTTATCAAAGATATACTTTGTGTTACCGTTTGTATTCACGGTTGTTAATGCCTTACAACCTCTAAATGGCAATGCACCAATCTGAGTCATCTTATCACTGAAGGATACAGATAATAAATTTTCATTACTGTCAAAGGCATAATCCGGAAGTGTTATGATAGACTCCAAATTAATTGAAGTCAAGTGGTCATTACCACGGCTTTCCTTTTCAATATATGTATGACCATTGTATACTTTGTGAGTATCTGCAACAGGGTCAATAACTTTTACCAAACTTGGATCTTGATTTCCATAGAAGTAACCACTAAAAAGTCCTGGAATTACTTCTTCAGGAGTTGAACCTGTGCCTTCCGTAATTGTGCTATATATTTTTTCAATTGCATGATATTTTGAATCGATTGTATGATTTAGCAATCTTTCATATGCATTGGTACCATTACTATATGCACGAGAAAAAGTTTCAATTTCTGTGCCTGTATCATTGTAGGTTCTATTAAAGTATTTAATACTTCCGACGTTTTCCTTTGTTGCAGTGAAAAATGCTTTAGAATCAATACTTTCAATACCTTCTGGCAAATCCATATTTAAAGTTTGATCTACAATATTTTTTTCTGCTGTTTTCAAATCACCATCATCTGTATATGAGCCTGATGCCGTAGAACCAATACCGTTAAAATATTCAAAACGATCAATAATACTATATGTTGAAGCACTAACCTCTGCTTTAATCTTAGAAATATAGATACTGTTATCTGCATCAATATCTTCATAATGAGGATAATCAATCAATGTCATTTTTCCATTATTATCCCCTTCACTATTGTCTTTGATTACCATCAAATTCAATGGTGCATCTGTTACATAACAGATTTCATTTCCTGTAGCTGTCAATGATTGAGTTGTTGCTCCCTTATTTGATGCAATTACATATGGTGCATAATCGGGATGGATTGCACCATGAAAAGTCAGGAAGTCTGACTGAGTAGAAAACGCATCTGTAGCAATTTTCAAAGTTGTCCAGTCTGTAATCATATTCTGACTAAACTCTACATTTTCAAGCTTTGGACAATTTGCAAATGCTTTACTTTCAATGGATGTAACAGAATTTCCGATTTTTACCCATTGTAAAGCCGGACATCCCTCAAAAGCTTCGCTTCCAATTGTCTTTACAGTACCATCTGCAATAGATACCTTATAAACCTTTGGTTTTAATGTATCACTGACACAACCGGAAGCAATGGCTGTAATAGTATACTGCCCTACCTTTTCCGGAATTTCAATTTCAATGTTATTTGATAAAGTAGTCTGTATATCATATCCAGTTAAGGTTGCTGTAGTATTATCACTATTTACCTTAATAGATTCAATACATAATCCTGAACCTGTTTTAGGAGCTACACCAATTTCCAGATACTTTACACCTTTCTCTGTATACTGATATGGCACATGATATTCTTTGTCTGAAGTGTCACTGTCCTGATCAATAGCAGCTTTCCACGTTACCTCTCGACAGTTTGCTGCCATACTTGAACTGGTACCTGTCTTGGGACCAATCACATAAAACTGTGGATTCATAATATCACGAAACAGTTCTACTTCATCATAAGTTCCGGCATGGGAATCATCCGGGAAAGTCAATGTGGATAGATTCGTACATCCTGCCAGAGTATTATCCGGTACTTTGTTTCCGTTCGTGATATTAGTACTTCCCAAACCGCATGGTAATACTACATTTACCAGATTTTCACGACCTGCTAAGATATAGTCGTAATCTTCCTCTGTTCCCGATTGGATAATTGCATTCTTTTTCATTTTTGCAGGGAATGTAAAGGTCTCCAAATTATCGTTGATACCTACCCCACACGCAAATGCACACTGTCCAATAATAAAGGTTTTATCATTTGCAAAACTTACATCTGTTAAATTGGCACAACTATAAAATGCAAATGGATATAATTCCAATTCTCTGTTAGAACCAGCAAAGCTTACCGACTTTATTTTAGAACCGGCAAAGCAGCCTCGGCCGATTGCTGTTACATTTTTAGGAATGGTAATACTTTCAATAGCACCTGTATTTTTTAAAGCATCATTGCCAATAATCTCCAATACGGAGGAGGAAGAAGAAAACTTAAATCTTTTCAGTTTTTCACATACTTCAAAATCGATGTATCCTATTTCCTTACATGCGGAATCATCA
>CAMBAN010000069.1 GCA_945864145.1 uncultured Lachnospiraceae bacterium
CTTTCTCCTGCCTGTCTGAATATCTTAGACAGTACAACGGTCGCAAATTGCCCACTTTCCATAATGTCCTTCAATACCTGTCCAGGGCCCACACTCGGTAACTGATTTCTATCACCTACCATAATAAGCCTTGTCCCCGGTGTAATGGCCTTAAGCAATGCCTGAAATAAATACACATCTACCATAGACATTTCATCAATAATGATGACATCTGTTTCCAAAGGATTTAGTTCGTTACGCTCAAAACTGGCATTTCTATCCTCTTCAGAAGCACCGCCATTCAGTTCCAGTAATCTATGGATTGTCTTTGCCTCAAAGCCTGTTGCTTCTGTCATACGCTTTGCTGCACGACCTGTAGGTGCCGCCAGAAAAATATCCAGTCCTTCTGCCTCAAAATAGCGGATAATCATATTGATTGTGGTGGTCTTTCCTGTTCCCGGTCCTCCGGATAACACAAAAATACCATTTTCAATCGCTGCAAGCACTGCTTTTCTTTGCAGCTCATCTAATTGCATATGATTAGCAGCTTCCAGCTTAGCAATCGTTTTCTGTAAGTTTTCTTTTTCCATTGTCGTAAGCTTTTCAGCTCCCTCAAAAGCATTTCTAAGCTCACAGAGCATTCTTGCACAGTTAAGCTCTGCATAATACATGGTCATGCTGTAAATACAAAGAACTCCATCCTTTTCCTTCATGACAATTTTCTTATCTATCGCCAGATTAGCAAGCTGCGGCTCTATTTGTTCCGGCTTTAACCCCAGCATTTGCGCCGCTCTGGTCAGCAAAAGCTCCTTAGGCAGATACACATGCCCATCCTGACCTGACTGCAAAAGGGTATACAAAATACCGCTTCTGATACGATAGTCAGAATCTGTATGAATTCCTATTTTAGAAGCAATCTCATCAGCGATTCGAAATCCTACCCCTGTGATATCTTCTGCCAGTTTATAGGGATTTTCCTGTAAAATACGATACATCCCCATCCCGTAACGCTGATAAATTTTTAAAGCCAAAGTATTGGAAATGCCATACTTTTGCAGATAAATCATGGCATCTCTGATATCCTTCTTTTCTACCAGTTGCTCTGCAATTTCTCTTGCAATGCGTTCACTGATGCCCTTTACCTCCACCAGTCTTTCCGGTTCTTCCTCGATAATGCGAAATGTATCATTTCCAAATTTTTTCACAATGCGCTTTGCCAGAGCTGCTCCTACTCCTTTAATGGCGCCGGAGCCAAGATAGCGCTCTACCGCTACTGCATCCTCAGGAGGAATGACCTTATAACGGGATACTTTAAACTGCATACCATACACCGCATGTTCTACATTTTCCCCTTCTATTTCCAAACATTCCCCTTCATCTAAATGAGAGAAGACACCTGTACAGGTAATCTCCTCTTCATCAGAAACCAGATTGATAACTGCATAACCATTTGCAGTATTTCTATAAATAATATGCTCTACAAAGCCCTTTATTACTTCCAATAAAAGTGCCTCTCTTTCTGCAAGCCTTAGTTGGTAACACTTACTTCTCCAGCCAATACTTTTTTATAGTCCTCCAAATTGCGTGCCAATAAGCTTGGGGTATCTAAACCATACGGACATTTACTCTTACACTGATTACAGTGCAGACAATCCTCTATTTTTTTCATTTTTTCCTGCACTTCAGGTGTCAGCTGCAATTCTGCCGGTGAACGTCTCAATAACAGTGACATTCTTGCGCAGTTATTGATTTCAATTCCAACAGGACAAGGCATACAATAGCCACAGCCTCTGCAAAAATCACCGCTAAGCTCTGCTCTGTCCTTATCAATAACAGCCTGCAATTCCTCAGTCATAGCTGGTGGACAATCGATATAGGAAATGAACTCATCCAGTTCGCTTTCACGCTGTACGCCCCATATTGGCAATACATTTTCATACTGTGCTTCAAAAGCATAGGCTGCTTTGGAATTGGTAATCAGGCCACCGGATAAGGCTTTCATAGCAATAAAGCCCATATTCGCTTTTTTACACATTTCCACAAGTTCAATATCTTTTTCTGATGCCAAATAGCAGAATGGAAATTGTAAGGTTTCATAAAGTCCTGATTCGATTGCTTCCTTTGCCACTGCAAGGCGGTGATTGGTAATACCAATATGTCTGATTTTCCCCTGTGCCTTTGCCTCCAGCATTGCCTCATATAAGCCGGTTCCGTCTCCCGGCTTTGGACAAAAGCCTGGGTTATGGAACTGGTAAATATCAATATAATCGGTACGCAAATTATGTAAAGAAGTTTCAAGCTGTTCCCAAAACTCCTTTGGTGTCTTTGCTGCAGTCTTAGTCGCAATATAAACCTTTTCTCGCATACCGTCAAAGGCTTCTCCGAGCTTTTCCTCACTATCTGTATAAAAGCGTGCCGTATCAAAAAAGGTCATACCTGCAGCATATGCTTTTCTTGCAAGCTTTACCGCATCTTCTGTACTGATTCGCTGTATCGGTAGCGCACCAAATCCATTTTTATTGACCGTTATTCCTGTTGAGCCTAATGTCACCATTTCCATAGCTTTACCGCCTTTCTTCTAGTACATTCTAGAGTCATGTAATAAACTCATTTTTAAGTCATAATAATCCGGTGTCATATCCATATAGTGCTTGTGAGGATTTACAAAACGCTGCTCTTCCTCCCAGATTTCCTCTGTTAACTGCTTTTTCACATAGGCACGAATTTCTTCTAAGGTTGGTAACTCATAAACTCTTTTACCATTTTCAAAGATTTTCTGCTGTAATGGTTTTGCTGTACAATTGGTAAATTTCAGATTTCTCCATGGCATATCAGGATCTACGAAGCGAAAATCTCCTGTTAAATCGACGTCCTCATCTGCCTTTGCAATCAAATCCGCCTTCGCCTTACCATTTTGGTCATACACACGATATACCTTTTTTAAGCCAGGGTTTGTAATTTTTTCCACGCTTCCTGAAATTTTAATACGTGGCTCAAAAACACCATTTTCCTCTACTGCCGCAATTTTATATACGGCACCTAATAAGGATAAGGTTTCATCCGAATAATCACTGGAAGCTCCGGTAATCAGTCTTTCACCTACGCCATATCCATCGATTTTTGCTTTTTGCATATTTAAAGAGGAAATCGTATGCTCATCCAAGCTGTTTGATACAATAATTTTGCAATCAGTAAGTCCGGCTTCATCTAACATCGCTCTGACCTTAATAGACTGATATGCCAGGTCACCACTGTCGATACGAATACCCTTTAAACGTTTTCCCATTGGTTCTAAAACTTCCTTAGCCACACGGATTGCATTAGGAATGCCTGATTTCATGGTATCATAGGTATCTACCAATAAAACAGTATTGTCCGGATAATTCTCTGCATAGTGCTTGAAAGCAGTATATTCATCTTTATAGTACATTACCCAGCTATGTGCCATGGTTCCACTGACAGGAATGCCAAACATCTGACCCGCAAGTACTGTCGCTGTACCTGCTGCACCACCAATATAAGAAGCTCTTGCTCCATATACTGCTGCATCCATATTATGGGCACGTCTTGCTCCAAAGTCAGAAACAGCCTTACCCTCTGCTGCCTTTACAATTCGGCTTGTCTTTGTAGCAACTAAGGACTGATGATTTACCTGTGCTAAAATTGCAGTTTCTACAAGCTGTGCATCAATCAACGGTGCAACAACTGTCAAAACAGGCTCATTGGGATACATGATGGTTCCTTCCGGGAATGCATAAATATCACCTGAAAATTTGAAGCTTTCCAAATAGTTCAAAAAGTCCTCTGTAAAAGTATTTAGAGAACGTAAATAGTCCACATCTTCTTTGGAAAAATGAAGATTTTCCACATATTCCACAATCTGCTCCAAGCCTGCAAAAATAGCAAAGCCGCCTCTATCCGGATTTTTTCTGTAGAAAACATCAAAGGCAACTCTTGCCTCTCTGTCTCCGTCATTGAAATATCCATTTGCCATGGTCAGCTCATATAAGTCCATGACCATTGTAAGGTTTCTGCTTTCTGACTGGTTCATCCGATTTTCCTCCTAAAGCCTGCTCTTTTCTTTTGGCAGGTAATCTATCACTTTTTCTATTACTTATTGTACCTTTTTCAAATATTGTGTATAAGCATAATATACCTGGTCTCCCAATAAAATTTTTGACCATCCATTATTACCTACGCCGATTCTCCATACCGGAGTTCCACTTTCTAAGGTAGCAACAATCGTTGTACTGTCTGCGGTACTTGGTACTGTTCTGACATTCACCTTTGAAGTTGGTGTCACAACTTCATTTACCTGTGTATACTGTTCGTTGCTTGCTGTTGCTGCCGTGATTTCTGTTGTGCCTGTTGTATCAATTGGTGATGCAATTCCATCATAATCAAAGTAAGACACATTCATATCTACTGTACCGGAAATACCTGGAACACTGCCTTTTTGCGTATACTGCCACATCTGATAAACGCCTGTATAAGTACATGCCGGTGTGATTGGGAAAGGCTCTGATGGATACCAGGATACCCAAACTTTATATTTGGATGCCAGCGTGGTCATATCCCATTGGCTACTATTTTCCATTTCGTTCTTGGATGCATAAAACATTGGCTGATATCCTCTTTGCGCAATAGTATCCAAAAAGGCTACTGCAAGAGCTGTTCTGTCTGCCTTGCTTAGCGTATACTGTCTGCTGCTTTTCTGGCTAAAGCCTTCACAGTTATAAACTACCGGGAAAGTAATCGCATATTTATCAATGATATTTGCTGTAAAAACTGCTTCTTCTACTGCTTCCTGCGTTGTCACGGCAGTAGAAAAGAAATAAGCACCTACTTTAATTCCATACTTCGTTGCTTCCTGCAAATTGTATTTTGCATAAGGGTCTTCATTTAAAACACCTGTTGTCTGTGTACGATACCCAACTCTGATGATTGCATACTGGATGCCTGATGATGCTACCTGAGACCAGTCAATCTGTCCCTGATATCTGGATACATCAATACCAATCGCTGCACTTTGTATCAGATTAGGTGCAGCCTGTGCCTGCATTGGGCACAGAAGTGTCGCTACTGTCAGGGCTATTGTCATCATTAATGCTATCATGCTCTCTTTTTGTTTTTTCATTATTAATCTCCTTGTAAAAAATTTCATGCTGTGTCTATTCTATTCTTTTTTCCTTAAGAAGTAAACCCCAAGGCATCATGCCTTGGGGTTTACTGACCGTTTTCTATTTGCCGTTAACCTGCTCATCCCATGCTGTGCTGAAATGCGGACGTGTATCTTCCGTTCTTTTTGCCTGTTCCTGCTGTTTTTCCAATTCATTCCGGAAAGACAAATTCTCATCTGCAACATTCTCATCCTGAGTTTTTTCTTCCCCTGTTTCTCCGGAAGCAGTTGGTTTTTCAGGAGCAATCGTTTCCTTTGAAACAGCTTGTTCTTCAGAAGCACCTGCCTCATCTGATTCAGTTGATTCTTCTGAAACGGCTTCTTCACTCGCTTTCATTTCTTCTGTATCTTCTGTTTTATCTGTTTCCTCAGTATTTTTTCCCTCTGGTTCAGGAATTCCCTTTGCCTCACGGTAAATCTTCATAAATTCCTTACCGGTAATGGTCTCACGCTCAATTAAGAAGGCGGCAATTTTATCCATAACCTCACGGTTATCCTTTAATAAGGAAAGTGCCTCTTCATAGGCCTCCTTCAAAATCTTCATAACCTCAGAATCTACATCCGCTGCTGTATTATCTGCACAGTTAAGGGCTGTTCTGCCATCCAGATATTTTCCCTCTACTGTTTCTAAGCCTATTAAACCAAACTTCTTGCTCATACCATACTGGGTAACCATGGAACGTGCGATGCTGGTTGCTTTTTCAATATCATTAGAAGCACCTGTCGTTACTGTCTCAAATACAATTTCCTCTGCGGCTCTACCACCAAGAAGACCAACAATCATATCATGAAGTTCTGCCTCTGTATTCAGATATTTCTCATCCTCAGGCACATGCATAACATATCCAAGCGCCCCCATCGTTCTTGGAACAATTGTAATTTTCTGTACAGGTTCCGCATTTTTCTGCAAAGCACTGATTAATGCATGACCAACCTCATGGTATGAAACGATTTCGCGCTCTTTCTTACTCATGATACGGTCTTTCTTTTCCTTACCGACAAGAACTACCTCAACTGCATTGAACAAATCCTTCTGACTGACAAACTCTCTGCCTTCCTTTACTGCATTAATGGCAGCCTCATTAATCATATTTGCCAAATCAGAACCAACGGCACCACTTGTTGCTAAAGCAATTTCCTGTAAATCTACAGTTTCGTCCATCAGGACATCCTTGGCATGTACCTTTAAAATATTGACACGTCCCTTTAAATCAGGCTTATCAACAATGACTCTTCTGTCAAAACGTCCCGGACGAAGCAACGCTTTATCCAAAATCTCAGGTCTATTTGTTGCTGCTAAAATAATAATACCCTTTTTACCATCAAAACCATCCATTTCTGACAGCAACTGATTCAATGTCTGTTCACGTTCTTCGTTACCACCGCCATATTTTGAATCACGGCTTCTACCAATTGCATCAATTTCGTCGATAAAAATGATACATGGTGCATTTTTTTCTGCTTCTTTAAATAAATCTCTTACACGGGAAGCACCTACACCAACGTAAAGCTCAATAAAGTCTGAACCTGCAAGAGAGAAGAAAGGCACATGTGCCTCACCTGCTACTGCTTTTGCCAGTAATGTCTTACCTGTTCCCGGAGGTCCTACAAGCAAAGCACCTTTCGGTAATCTTGCACCAATTTTGGCATATTTTCCAGGATTGTGTAAAAAGTCTACAATTTCCTGCAAAGACTCCTTTGCTTCCTCTTCACCGGCTACATCCTTAAAGGTAATACCGGTCTCCTTTTGTACATACACCTTTGCATTGCTTTTGCCCATGCTGAAAGCACCGCCGCCACCTGCCATTTTTTTGAACAGGAGACTTAGTAATCCCCACATTAAAAGAATCGGTAAAATATAGGAAAGAATCGATAATATGATACCGGAACCATCCGGCACCGTACCACTGACCTCGATACCTGCTTCTAAAAGTCTTTGCGTCAGTGTATCATCATCCTCAATTTTTCCTGTATAATAGGTCATCATCGGCTGCGTATAAAATACATTTGCAGGAGTCTCCACCTTTGGATAAATGATAATTTCGCTTGAGTCTATCGTCACCTTTTCGATTTCACCATTCTCAATCATGGTAACAAATTCATTATAGGAAATTTCCTGATTGGTTACACCTGTCACTGCCCTCATAAAATAACTGATAATCAATAAGGAAATCAGAGCCGCAATTAATAAAATCAAAAGATTTTGTTTCTTTGGATTTTGCCCGTTTCCATTATTCCCATTGCTTCCATTGTTATTGGAACTGCCATTCATTTGATTATTATTCATCATTAACCTCACTCGCTGTACATCTATTTTAATCGTAGTATTGCCCAAGTACAGTTATTCAAATATAATTATAGTAAGGGAAAGTTTATAAATCAATATTTTCTTTATGAAATAAAAGTAGTAACTATTAATAATTTATAAAGTTTCCCAAAAAAGTAGTAGATTTTTCATAGGTTCCCGTTGTATAATGCATAGATGTGTATAAACGCTTAGTAACGTTTTTGCTAATATGAAAGGAAAGGTACAATCATGGCAGTTAAGTATGTATTTGTTACAGGTGGTGTAGTTTCCGGTTTAGGAAAGGGTATCACCGCAGCTTCACTTGGACGACTTTTAAAAGCCCGTGGCTACAAGGTTACCATGCAGAAGTTCGACCCTTATATCAATATTGACCCCGGTACTATGAACCCAATACAGCATGGTGAGGTATTCGTTACCGATGACGGAGCTGAAACTGACCTCGATTTAGGTCATTATGAGAGATTTATTGATGAAAGTCTCGATAAAAATTCCAATGTGACTACCGGTAAGGTTTACTGGTCTGTTCTACAAAAGGAAAGAAGAGGAGACTACGGCGGAGGTACTGTTCAGGTTATTCCTCATATTACAAATGAAATCAAAAGCCGTTTCTACCGTAATTTCACGGACTCCGATACTCGTATTGCCATTATTGAAGTCGGTGGTACTGTTGGTGACATCGAAAGTCAGCCATTCTTAGAGTCCATTCGTCAATTCCAGCATGAGATTGGACATGAAAATGCCATTCTCATCCATGTTACTTTAATTCCTTATTTAAGTGCTTCACAGGAAATGAAGACAAAGCCAACTCAGGCAAGTGTTAAAGAGCTGCAGGGTATGGGTATTCAGCCTGATATTATTGTATGTAGAAGTGAACACGAGCTCGATCAGGGTATTAAGGACAAAATTGCTTTATTCTGTAACGTACCAAATTCCCACGTTTTACAGAATTTGGACGTAAAATATTTATATGAGGCTCCTCTTGCCATGGAAAAAGAGCATTTAGCTGATGTAGCCTGCGAGTGTTTACATCTCCCATGTGTAGAACCTGATTTGACAGAATGGAAGAAAATGGTAGATGATTTATATACACCGACTCAGACTGTAGAAATTGCTCTGGTTGGAAAATATACACAGCTTCATGATGCTTATATCAGTGTTGTTGAAGCTTTAAAGCATGGTGGTATTCCTCAACACTGTACTGTCAACATCAGATGGGTTGATTCTGAAACAGTAAGCAAGGAAAATGTAGCTGAAATCTTAAAGGGTGTTGATGGTGTATTAGTACCCGGCGGTTTTGGTAACCGTGGTATTGAAGGTATGATTGATGCTATTGAGTATGCCCGTACCAATAACATCCCATTCCTAGGTATTTGCCTTGGTATGCAGCTTTCTATCGTTGAGTATGTCAGACACGTGGTTGGTTATCGTGATGCACACAGCATCGAGCTTGATCCACAGACAACTCACCCTGTTATTGCATTGATGCCTGATCAGAACGGTATTGAAGACATCGGTGGCACCTTAAGACTTGGTTCTTATCCTTGTCATTTGGATGAAACCTCTAAAGCTTATCAGCTTTATGGTTCTGAAATCATCCATGAGCGTCATAGACATCGTTATGAAGTAAACAATGACTATCGCGCTGTTTTATCAGAAAATGGTATGCTGTTATCCGGTCTTTCTCCGGACGGACGTATTGTAGAAATGATTGAGATTCCTTCTCATCCTTTCTTTGTCGCAACACAGGCACACCCTGAATTAAAGAGCCGTCCTAACAGACCTCATCCATTATTCAAGGGTCTTGTAGAAGCTGCCATTTCTTATAAAAACAAATAAATTGCATTTTTAAAGGAGTAACTTGCAAGCATGCAAGCTACTCCTTTTTTTCGTAAACATGGGGCTTTATTTTCCCTGTTTTGCTTTATCCAGCATTTTTTGAATATACTTACCTGTATAAGACTTTGGATTTTTAGCAACTTCCTCCGGTGTGCCCTCTGCGATGACAGTTCCACCGCCGTCTCCGCCTTCCGGTCCCATATCAATGATATAGTCTGCTGTTTTAATCACATCTAAATTATGCTCAATTACCACAACAGTATTACCACCTTCTGTCAGGCGCTGTAAAATGTCGACTAATTTATGCACATCTGCAAAATGCAAACCGGTTGTAGGCTCATCCAATACATAAATGGTTTTACCCGTACTTCTGCGCGACAGCTCTGTTGCCAGTTTAATACGCTGTGCTTCCCCACCCGAAAGAGTCGTAGAAGGCTGTCCCAGTTTGATGTAAGAAAGTCCAACCTCATTTAATGTCTCTATTTTTCGACGAATAGACGGTACATTTTCAAAGAAAGTGACTGCCTCTTCTACTGTCATGTCCAATACATCGTAAATGCTTTTTCCTTTATATTTTACATCCAGTGTTTCTCTATTGTATCGTTTTCCCTGACATACCTCACACGGTACATATACATCCGGTAAAAAATGCATTTCAATTTTAATGATACCATCACCACCACAGGCTTCACATCTTCCACCTTTAACATTAAAGCTGAAACGTCCCTTACTGTAGCCCTTTGCCTTAGCATCCACAGTAGATGCAAACAAATCACGTATCTGGTCAAATACGCCGGTGTAAGTAGCAGGATTGGAACGAGGCGTCCTTCCTATCGGTGACTGGTCAATATCAATAATTTTATCTAATTGCTCTACGCCCTCGATGCATTTATGCTTACCCGGAATACATCTTGCTCTGTTAAGCTTTCTTGCAAGTTCCTTGTGCAAAATCTCGTTTACCAAAGAAGACTTACCAGAACCTGACACACCTGTCACACAGGTAAAAATCCCCAGTGGGAACTTCACATCTATATTTTTTAAATTATTTTCCTGTGCACCTCTGACCGTCAAATAGCCTGTTGGCTTTTTTCTAACCTCTGGTATAGGAATCCTGAGTTTCCCACTTAAATACTGACCGGTAATAGATTCTTCTACCTGCATGATTTCCTCTGCAGTTCCCTGTGCCACTACTTGTCCACCATGCTCGCCGGCTTTTGGTCCGATATCCACAATATGGTCAGCCGCAAACATGGTATCCTCATCATGCTCCACCACAATCAGTGTATTGCCAAGCTGCTGTAAATCTCTGAGCGCCCCTAACAGCTTATCATTATCTCTTTGATGCAAACCAATACTTGGCTCGTCCAAAATGTAGCAAACACCGACCAGACCGGAGCCAATCTGCGTTGCCAGTCTGATACGCTGTGCCTCACCACCGGAAAGAGAAGCAGTACCTCTTGAAAGGCATAAATATTCCAGTCCTACCTGCTTTAAAAATCCTACTCTTGCCTTGATTTCTTTTAAAATACGCTTACCAATCAGTTGCTGCTGTTGGGTTAACTCCATGCCATCCAGAAAATCATATAACTGACCAATAGAAAGAGAAGTAATCTCATGAATGTTTTTTCCACAGACTGTAACAGCAAGAGAGCTTCTCTTTAAACGTTTTCCGTCACATTCCTTACATGGAGTAATCCGCATCAGACTTTCATACTCTGCTTTCATGGTTTCTGAAGAGGTTTCACGATAACGTCTTTCTACATTTTTTAAAATACCTTCAAAAGCAACCGGATATCTGCCCTCACCACGTTGGCCTTTATAATAAACAATAACTTCCTTACCATTCGTACCATGAATCAAAATATCCTGTATTTTCTTTGGATATTCCTCAAACGGTGTATCCAAGTCAAAATCGTATTCTTTACAAAGCGCCTCTAAAATGGCATGGGTAAAGCTTGATTTATCTGTGCAGGACTGCCATCCGTTGGCAACAATCGCACCTTTACTGATACTTAAAGATTTATCCGGTATCATCAAATCAATATCAAATTCCATTTTGTAGCCTAGTCCAAAGCAGACCGGACAGGCGCCAAAAGGATTGTTGAAGGAAAAGCTTCTTGGCTCTATTTCTTCAATACTGATACCACAGTCCGGACAGGCAAAGCTCTCTGAAAAATTGAGTGGCTCCTGTCCTATTATATCTACCAATAAGAGCCCTTCTGACAAAGCCATGACATTTTCTACGGAATCTGTCAGACGCCTTTCAATGCCTGGTTTTATTACCAAACGGTCTACAATGATTTCAATATTGTGTTTGATATTCTTATCTAATTTGATTTCTTCCGTTACATCGTACAAATTACCATCGATACGCACACGTACATACCCGGCCTTTTTGGCACGTTCAATTACTTTTGTATGTTCACCCTTTCTTCCTCTGACAACAGGTGCCAAAAGCTGTATCTTTGTACCCTCAGATAATGCCATAATCTGGTCTACCATCTGGTCAATGGTCTGCTTTTTGATTTCCTTTCCGCATTGTGGGCAATGAGGAATACCGATTCTTGCATAGAGTAAACGAAAATAATCATAGATTTCTGTCACCGTTCCAACTGTAGAACGAGGATTTCGGTTCGTCGATTTCTGGTCAATGGAAATAGCCGGGGAAAGTCCCTCGATACTTTCTACATTTGGCTTTTCCATCTGTCCTAAAAACATTCTTGCATAAGAAGACAAAGACTCCATATAACGCCTCTGTCCCTCTGCATAAATCGTATCAAATGCCAAAGACGATTTACCGGAACCTGACAAACCTGTCAGAACTACAAATTTATTTCTCGGAATATCCAAATTGATATTTTTTAAGTTATGTTCGTTTGCTCCCCTGATTTTTATGACCTCTCCCTTAGGAAGCATTTTCAGTTGCTTTGCATCCATCTCTTTTTCCTTTCTTACATACCTGCATTTAATTCATTCAGGTGTTGCTTTAATTCCTTCATCTTATCTCGAAGCTCTGCTGCTGCCTCAAAATTCAAATCAGCCGCAGCCTTACGCATTTTCTTTTCAATATCGGCAATCAGCTTTTTGAGTTCCTTCTCATTCATGGACTCAGGATCTTTTTCAAAGCTCTGTTCCTCTTTTGCAATCTGCTTTGAAATACTGATTAAATCACGCACTGCCTTTTTGATTGTCTGCGGGGTGATTCCATGTTCTTCATTATATGCCTGCTGGATTTTACGTCTGCGGGCTGTTTCATCCAAGGTCTGCTGCATCGAATCCGTTATGGTATCTGCATACATGACAACATGTCCCTCTGCATTTCTTGCTGCACGTCCAACTGTCTGTATCAGAGAGGTCGCCGAACGCAAAAAACCTTCCTTATCTGCATCCAGAATAGCAACCAGTGAAATCTCCGGAATATCCAATCCTTCTCGAAGCAGGTTAATACCAACCAGTACATCAAACACGTCCAGTCGCATATCTCGAATGATTTGTGCTCGTTCTAAGGTGTCGATATCAGAATGAAGGTATTTCACACGAATACCAACTTCACTCAAATACCTGGTCAAATCCTCTGCCATATGTTTTGTCAGCGTAGTGACCAATACCTTATTGTGTTTTGCTGTTTCGGCATTAATTTTGGAAATCAAATCATCTACCTGTCCCTCCACCGGACGTACTTCAATTTCCGGATCAAGCAGACCGGTTGGTCTGATAATCTGTTCTGCACGTAAAAGCTCATGCTCCTGCTCATACACACTTGGTGTTGCTGACACAAAAAGCATCTGGTCTATTTTCTGTTCAAATTCATCAAATTGTAAAGGTCTGTTATCCAAAGCAGAAGGTAATCTGAAACCATAATCTACCAAGGTATTTTTTCTGGAACGGTCGCCGGCATACATACCACGAATCTGCGGTATAGTCATATGAGACTCATCTACGATAATCAAAAAATCATCCTTAAAGAAATCCAGCAGACAATAAGGAGGTTGCCCCGGTGCCGTACCATTTAAATGTCTCGAATAATTTTCAATGCCGGAACAAAATCCTGTTTCCCGAAGCATTTCTATGTCGAAATTGGTTCGTTCTGAAATGCGCTGTGCCTCTAAAAGCTTATCTTCACTTTTAAAATACTGCACTCGTTCCTTCATTTCTTCCTCAATATGCACGCATGCCTCTTTGATGCGTTCCGGTGCTACTACATAATGGGAAGCCGGGAAAATCGTTACATGCTCCAGCATGACATGCGTTCTTTGCGTCACCGGGTCTATTTCCGTAATGCGATCTATTTCATCTCCAAAAAACTCCACACGGATTAAGTACTCACCACCCTGTGCAGGATTGATATCCAAAATATCTCCATGAACCCGGAAACAGCTTCGCTCCAAATCCATATCATTTCTGTTATACTGCATATCTATTAACGTACGTATCACATCATCACGGTCAATCACCATACCCGGTCTCAGAGAAAGTCTCATCCCTTCAAACTCATCCCCCTTCAGGGAATCACGCATCTGCTGGGCTTCTTTT
>CAMBAN010000070.1 GCA_945864145.1 uncultured Lachnospiraceae bacterium
TAGGTAAAAGGAAGGGGCGTGAAAAAATGATTTCTCATTTTTTCACAGCCCCTTTCTTTTTTTTCAGGTACCCTCTGATTTTGATTTTCTAAAATAAAAATCCAAATGCATGAAACTAAAAAAATGACACCTTTCTGGAAAAATGGGACGTTATGTTATGTGATGGAAATTTTTATAATGAAATTACAAAAAAACAACTTAGCATAAACAGGAGGGTATTTTATGAAGTTGAAAAAAGTAATGGCACTGACATTAGCAGGCGTAATGACACTTTCTATGGCAGCATGTGGTTCTACAGAGAGTACATCTACAGATACAACCACAACAGAAACAAAGAGTGAAGCGGAAACAACAAAAACAACAGAAAGCAGTGATACAGCAGTTGCCACAGGCGATGGCAAGTTAGTAGTATGGACACTGGCAAATGACCTGATTGACTTTGGAGAAAGATTTCAGGAGCAGACAGGCGTAGAGGTAGAAACCGTTGTTATTGAGCCTGCTGATTATCCAACAAAGGTTCAGACAGCACTTCTTGGTGGTGAAACAGAGCCGGATATTATTGTAGGTGAGCCACAGATGTTAGAGGATTTCTACGATGCCGGTTTCTTTGCAAACTTGGATGATTTTGGAGCAAAGGATTACGAAGGACAGATTGTAGATTACGTATGGCAAGTAGGACAGGATGCTGACGGTATTCAGAGAGCTATTTCATATCAGATTACACCTGCAGGCTTCTATTACAGAAGAGATATTGCACAGGAAGTATTTGGTACAGATGACCCGGATGAAATCGGAAAATTATTTGCAGACTATGCAACAATCTTAGATACAGCAGAAACTTTAAAGGCAGCAGGGTATCGAATTTTTGCATCTGATGCAGAAACAAACTATTTCTCAGGTGACTCAGCCTGGGTAATTGACAATACTTTAAATGTAGATCAGGCAAGACTTGATTATATGGATCTTTGCGTAGAACTTTACCAGAAAGATTTAACAGCTTATGCATCACAGTGGGCAACACCATGGTATATGGCAATGGCTGGCGAAGTACCTCTTTTAACAGCTGAAACACAGTGGGGAACTGATGATATGAACATTTGGGATGCTGAAAGCTTCAAAGAAGCAACAGCAGACTATGAAACAACAGAGGTATTCGCATATGGACTTCCGGCATGGGGCGTTCTTACCATGAGAGATAACGTAGGTGAAACTTCCGGAAAATGGGGCGTTTGTTCAGGTCCTGCTTATGGTTTTGGCGGTGGTACTTACATTGGTATCTCTTCTCAGTCAAAGAGACAGGATACTGCCTGGGAATTTGTAAAATTCTGTACCTTAAATGAGGATACTGCTAACTGGTGGATTGAATACTCAGAAGGTGATACAGTTTCTCTGGTTTCTGCTTTGGAAGCACATAAGGATGATGAAAATCCGGTATATGGAAATCAGAAACTCTATGCATTCTGGCTTGAGCAGGCAAAAGGTATTGATTACTCTAAGGTAACAAGATATGACAAGGCAATTGGCGATGCTTGGGGTAATGCCATTTCTTCCATTAAAACAGGTGAAATGACAAAAGAGGAAGCAATCAGTAACTTCTACGATGTAGTAGAGTCAACTTATCCTGAAATTACAGTAAATAGATAATCACTCCTTGGATAATATAAAAATGGCGATTGGGCTAAAAGGGTCCAATCGCCAAATTCATAAGTGGAGAGAAAGGCATGGTTATCCATATGAAGCAAACAAAAACAAAGAAAAAAGATATCAATAAGGCAGGCTATTTATTTGTCCTTCCTTTCATCATTGTATTTCTGATTTTTAGCGTGTATCCGGTTTTAAGAACCTTATATTTGAGCTTTACGAATGCAAAAATTGCCGGTGTAGGCACGATGGATTTTGTGGGACTCAATAATTACAAAAGAGTGCTTACAGATAAATTTTTCTGGAAAGCATTAGGAAATACAGCAAGAATCTGGGGACTGAACATTGTACTTCAGTTAGGACTTGCGTTCCTTCTTATGATGGTGTTTAGTGACATCAAATATAAAATGAGCGGACTTGCCGTATTTCGTATCATTTATTATTTACCAAATCTGATTGCCTGTACATCAGTTGCCTTTTTGTTTAAAACGCTTTTGGACTGGCGCTATGGTACAGCAAATCAGCTCATTAATATGATTTATAAATTTTTTGGAGCGACCTATAACCCGGTAGACTGGTTAGGAACAGCGGCTCATGCAGGCAGTACGATTTCTATTATTCAGACCTGGATGTGGTTTGGAAATTCTTTCATCATGCTGATGGCAGGTGTGCAGGGAATTTCCAAGGACTATTTTGAGGCTGCGGCAATTGATGGCGCAGGACGTTGGACAGTATTTGGAAAAATCACATTACCACTTATCAGACCGATTTTATTATATGTTGCCATTACTTCATTAATTGGTGGATTACAGCTTTTCGACCTGCCATATCTGATGGCTGATAAGGCAAGTGCATCCTATAATTCGGTTCAGACAGTTGTTATGTATTTATATAAATTTGGATTTGAAACAGGTACGACACAGGTGGGCTATGCTTCTGCCATTGCTTACGTGCTGTTCTTGATTATTTTAGTCATTTCCGTCATACAGTTCAAATTATTTAACAGAAAGGAGCAGTAGATATGAAAGGGAAAAGTATTGGATTTTGTATCAAAAAAACAATTTTATATCTATTGTTAATACTGCTGGGAACAGTGTGCTTATTTCCATTTTTACTGATGATGGTCAACGCCACTAGAAGCGGTGTAGAGATTACCAGAGGGTTTACCCTGATACCAAGTAATCACATAAAGGAAAACTGGGAGACTGTTTTCTCTTATTTCAATTTATTTAAAGGAATGTGGAACAGTGTAAAGGTAGCAGTACCTGCAACCTTGTTAACTGCTTATTTTTCAGCTTTAACAGCCTATGGTCTTGCTATGTATAAGTTTAAGGGAAACAGTGTCATTTTTTATACCATCGTTATTTTTATGATGATTCCCGGACAGCTTGGCTTAATTGGTTTTTACAATTTGTGTACAAAGCTGCATATGGTAAACTCTTATGCACCACTCATTATTCCGGCAATCGCAGCACCGGGAACTGTATTTTTCTTAAGACAATATGTGTTATCCGTGCTTTCGCCATCCTTAGTGGAGGCAGCAAGAATTGACGGTGCAAATGAGCTCTATACTTTCCATAAAATCGTATTGCCTATCATGTCACCGGGTATTGCGACCATGGCAATTATGGGCTTTATTGGAAACTGGAATGCCTATCTATTACCAATGATTATATTAAATAAGAATGAAAAATTTACTTTGCCTGTTATGATGGCGACTTTACGTGCATCAACAGATATTCAGTCCAATCAGGGTGCGATTTATTTGGCAGTTGCTATTTCAGTTATACCGATTTTATTAGTATTTAGCTTTTTCTCTAAATACATCATCAGTAGTATTTCGGCAGGAGGTGTAAAGGAGTAAGGTATGGCTATTGACAAGATAGATGACAAGGGAAGATATGTGTTAGAAAATTACGCAAAAAAATCTGTGTTTTCCAGTTTTTTACCGGGAATCAGCGGTATTACAGGTATTCCAATCTGGTGCTATTACACCAATAGGGGACAGGCAATTACCTGCTTTGGCTCTGAAGACAAGGAGCATGCCATTATGGAATTTTTACCCGCTCATCAGGCATATATCCAGACAGGAAGACTGGGCTATCGTACTTTTTTGAAGGTAAATGGCAGGTTTACGGAAGCATTTACGGACGTAGATGAACCACACAAAATGGTAATCGACCAGAATATGTTGGAAGTGGAAGAAACAAACCATACCTATGGACTTTGTACCCATGTGACGTATTACACGCTTCCGGAGGAAAAGGTAGGAGCACTGGTAAGAGAGGTAACTTTTACCAATATAGACACAAAGGATATGGAACTTTCTTTTTTAGATGGTGCACCGGCAATTGTTCCTTATGGTGTCGATGAGCATGGATTAAAGCATATGACGCAGACTGCCAAGGCATGGATGCAGGTAGAGGATGTAGAGAAAAAGGAGCCGTTTTTCAGAGTGCGAGCCAGCATGGAGGACTCTAGTCAGGTAGTGGCTATAGAGGGTGGCAATTTTAGTATTGGTGTTGATGAAGCGGGAAACAGGCTACAGCCTATTGTTGATACAGATGTCATATTTGATTTTGACACAGCTTATGTAATACCTTATGGCTTTCTTGCAAAAGAGATAGAGGAGCTATTTGCAGAAAAACAAATGACCATGAACCGTGTGCCCTGTTGCTTTTATGCAGGAAAGGCTAGTCTAAAGCCTGGACAGAGTATTACCATTTATGAGGTAACAGGACAGTCTGCCAACAAGGATATTTTTCATGCTTTTCTGCAAAAGAGCTTTACCAGGGTTTATTTTACAGAGAAAAAGGAAAGAGCAGTCGCACTGACAAAAGAGGTCACAAAAGTTATGGAGACAGGGACTGCATCCAAGTCCTTTGACGCCTATTGCAGACAGAACTTTTTAGATAATGTGCTTCGTGGCGGCATGCCTATCAGCCTTGGAGAAAAAAATCAATTTTATGTCTATGCAAGAAAGCATGGAGATATGGAACGTGATTACAACTTTTTCCGTATTTTGCCGGAGTTCTATTCGCAGGGAAACGGTAATTTCAGAGATGTGAACCAAAACAGAAGATGTGATGCCTTTTTCTATCCAAAGGTAGCAGATAAAAACATTCAGATGTTTTATGATTTTATCCAGCTGGATGGTTACAATCCGCTTGGCGTGGAAAAAACCACTTATCAGCTAAGAAAAGAGGATTTAGCAAAGGCAGCAGCATTGTTAAATCAGCCGGCAGAGGAACTTACCTTTCTGACAAATCCTTATACACCGGGAAAGCTGGCAGCATTCTTAGCAGAAAAAGAAGCTTACACAGAAGAGCTGTTAACAAAGCAGATTGGTGCAGTTACAGATATTTCTGACAGCCTTGTCACTTCTGATTTTTTGGAGGGTTATTGGTGTGATCACTGGACCTACAATTTGGATTTAATAGAAAGTTATCTGGCAGTCCATCCGGAGAAAGAATACTCATTACTTTACGAAAAAAGAGATTTCGTCTATATGAAGCCGGGAGCAGGCATTTATCCAAGAAAGGACAGATATGTAGAGACATCGGAGGGTATCAGACAGTATAAGGCAGTATATCCGTTAACAACAGAGGATGAAAGGGAAAAACGCCTGACAGACAGTAACGGAACTATCATCAAGACCAACCTCATGGAAAAGCTGCTTCTATTAAATACAGTAAAGTTTGCTACGTTAGATGCCTATGGCTGTGGTATAGAAATGGAAGGAGGAAAACCGGGCTGGTATGATGCCTTAAATGGTCTGCCGGGGTTACTTGGTTCCTCTATGCCGGAAACCTGTGAGCTTGCCAGAAATCTGCACTTTACATTAGATACGCTAAAAAAGTATAAGAAGGATGTTATGCTTTTACAGGAAATCGTATGGTTTATGGAACAGATAGGTGAATTAGCAGATAACAGACAGATACAGCCGGGAAAAGCTTATTTTGATACATGGGACAGAGCAAATCAGATAAAGGAAGCTTACAGAGAAAAGCTGTATCAGGGCATTTCAGGTAAAACAGTCTGTTGTAAGGCAGAAGAACTGATTTCTCTGATGGAACGACTGCTACAGATTGTAGAGGCAGGTATTTTGTATGCAAAGCAGGTAGGAAATGGTCTGCTGCCAACCTATTTTTCTTATGAAGTCACAGATTATGAGAAAAAGGCAGACGGTATTTATGTAAAGGCCGTCGAGCAGCATGCATTACCATACTTTTTAGAGGGACCGGTCAGATATCTGAAGCTACCACTTACTAAGGAGCAGAAGGAGGAGGTCTATCGTAAAGTAAAGGAATGTGGGCTTTATGATGAAAAGCTTGGCATGTACAAGGTAAATACCTCTCTTGCCAGGGAATCTTATGCACTTGGAAGGTGTCGTGCCTTTACTCCGGGGTGGCTTGAAAATGAGTCCATCTGGTTACATATGGAATATAAATACTTCTTAGAGCTTTTAAAAGCAGGATTATATGAACAGTTTTTATCAGATTTTCATCAGGCAGCAGTTCCCTTTTTGCAGGAGGAAACTTATGGCAGAAGTATTTTAGAAAATTCCTCTTTCCTTGCAAGCAGTGCAAACCCGGATGAGAAAGTTCATGGTAAGGGTTTTGTGGCAAGACTAAGCGGTTCTACAGTAGAATTTATGGATATCTGGCAGACAATGTTGTTTGGCAGAACACCATTTCTACAAAAGGAGGAGGGACTTGTGCTGGAACTGATGCCGCTACTACCAGCCTATTTAATCAGAGAGGATGGTACGCTGCAGGCAACTTTTATGGGAAAAACAAAAGTTACCTATCGATGTAAGCAAACAGGATTAGACTATATTCCCGGAAACTATCAGATAAAAGAATATCAGATAAGCAACAACAAGGGAAAAATCACCCATGTTTATGGCTCTTGCTTGCAAGGACAGTTAGCAGAAGAGGTTCGCGCAGGTAAAATAGCAGAAATCACAGTTTATATAGAAAAAAATTAGTATATATTTCCCAAAGAAACCCGCCATAAAAGACGGGTTTCATGTTATACTTACTAAAAAAGGAACTTATGGGAGGCAACATTGAAAAAGAGAAAAGTGCTTGGAGGACTATGTCTGTTGGGGATTATGGCATTGTCAGCCTGTGGCAGCATAGAAACTACGGTAAGAGAGGAAACGGAAGAAAACAAAAGTGAGGAACCAAAGCTTGCGTGGCAAAGGCTCGCAGAGGAACCGATTACGTTAGACTGGTATATTAATTACTCCTGGTATTCCACTCCTTGGGGAGACAATCTGGTATCCAAAACGATAACAGAAGAAACCGGTGTAACCATCAATTTTATTACCCCGATTGGCAATGAAACAGAAAAGCTCAATGCTTTGATTGCGTCAGATACTTTGCCGGATTTGATTACGCTTGGCTATTGGGAGCCACAGGTAGCAGAAATGATAAATCAGGATATGGTCTATGCGTTAAATGAGCTGGCAGATACCTATGATGCCTATTTTTGGGAGGTAACTGACGCAGATGTCAGAAACTGGTATACCCAGGAGGATGGTAATATTTATGCATATCCGAACTCAGCAACGACACTTACGGATTTAGAGGAAAATGGTAACACTGGTTCTAACCAGACTTTTTTAGTCAGAAAGGATATCTATGAAGCACTCGGAAGTCCTGATATGAGTACACAGGAGGGATTTCGGGCGGCAGTGGAGGAAGCAGTAAAGCGTTATCCGACAGTAGACGGGAAGCCGCTTATTCCGGTGGGAGCTCATGTGTTTGATAATGAAGGAAATGTATCTTTTGATAAGTATCTTATGAATTTTTTAGCTGTTCCATGGGAAAAGGACGGCAGGTATTATGACAGATATACAGATGAGGAATATTTGTCCTGGTTAAAGCTGTTTCGCAGCTTAGGAGAAGAAGGACTGCTTTCCAACGATATTTTTGTAGATACCAGAACACAGATGGAGGAAAAGCTTGCAGAGGGCAGATATTTTTGCATGATTTTCCAATACACTGATATTTTGGCACAGCAAAAGCATCTCTATGAGACAGACCCGGACAAGGTATATATTGCTGTAGAAGGACCAAGAAATGCAAACGGAGATGACCCGAAGCTTCCAAGCACCAGTATTTGCGGTTGGACTGTGACTTTAATTTCCAAAAACTGTAAAAATCCGGAGCGTGCGATTGCCTTTATAGATTATATGTTAAGTGAACATGGGCAAAAGCTGATATTTCTCGGTGTAGAAGGAAAAACCTATGATGTCATTGACGGTAAGCCTGTGTTGAAGCCTGAGGTAAAGCAGTTGCTTGATACGGATAGAACGGCATATGATGCTATTTATGGGGCAGATGATGCTTATTGGATGCTTCAAAATAACTGTATGCAGCAGCAATGGATGCAAGAGTCTACTCCGGCAGAGCAACAGCTAAAGGATTGGTCAAAGAAATATGTTGTTTACAATGGGCAGTATGATATCAGCTTTCCGCCTGATTCGAAAGAGGCAGCGATAGATGATAAGATTACAAGGCTTTGGAGCTCCACACTACCGAAGCTTCTTCTGGCAGAAAGCGAGGAAGCCTTTGATGAAATTATGGATAGCTTCATTTCACAAAGAGAGGCATACGGCTTTGAAACATTGATGCAGGCAAAGACGAAAAAGATGGAGGAAGCAAAGCAGAAGCTTGGCATAACAGAGTAGTTTTATGAAGATAAAAGGCTGTTTTAAGAACCAAAAACTGAATATCAAATTTACCTTTTTAGTCATTGCCTTTACCGTTATTCCTATCGGTATTTTTGCGTCCATTCTTTTCTATGTCATGGAACAGAATGTCATCAATGAAAATCTGCAATACATGTCCTATACCATGGAAAGAAATCAGGATGCCATTGCTACTAAGATTGACTCTGTGAATATGTCCACCCAATTCTTTTTAAGTGATGAGGCAATGTTACAGATTTTGAATAAAAACTGTACAAAGGAGGAAATCAGCACTGCAGAATGGTTGGATTTTAAAGAAGTAACGGTGTCCTCGCTGGAGAGACTGGTAAATAACAATCCTCTTTTGTTTGGCGTGCGTGTCTATGCCATGGATGATGATGTGCAGGAAATGATGCCTATTCTTTATCAGCAAAGCAGAATGAAAAGACAGGTATGGGGGCAGAAGGAGGACTACATAGGCTGGAATTTTCAGTATACAGATGAGATTTTTTCTACCTATCATTTAAACCAAAGCAGACAGCTGGTGGCATTGATTACACCGATTGAAGATAGTGAAAATGGGCAGATAGGTATCATTGAAGCTGCGATGACCATGGAAAACATGTTTCCCAGCCTTTATGAAGAAATTGAAAGCGAATGGAGCTTTTTTATGACAGAGGATGGGGAAGTGTACTATGGTGACAATGAAAAAGAGGACAGTATTTCTTTACAGCAGACGATTATAGATAGCCTTGGAAACAGTGAAGAGAATATAGAAACGAAATATGTAAAAGCACAGGGGCAAAATCTTGTGATTTCTCAGATGCCGGTCAGAGAGCTTGGCGGTGTGCTTGTTTCCGTAAAGGATATCACGCAGGGTGTACATCAGGTATATGTGATTAGAAATACTTTTGTTTTACTAATGCTTTTGGTGTTAGCATTATTGGCTTTTGTCATTAACCGCATTGTTTTAAAAATGCTGAGTAAATTCTATGAAATATTAAAATCCATCAGACAGGTGCAAAAAGGCAATCTTGATGTTGTTGTGCCGGTGCAGGGAGAAGATGAAATGGGAGAACTCGGCAATCAGATAAACAAAATGCTTTCCCGTATCAAACAACTGATGGAGGACAATATCAACCGGGAAATGTTGATTAAGAACTCGGAAATCAGAGCGCTGCAAAATCAAATCAATGCGCATTTTATTTATAATGTATTGGAGTCCATTAAAATGATGGCAGAAATTGATGAAAAATATGAGATTTCCGATGCGATTACTGCGTTGGGAAGACTGCTTCGCTACAGCATGAAATGGGTATCTCAAAATGTACTTGTGGAGCAGGAGCTGGAATATATCAAAAACTATATGGCGTTAATTAACCTGCGTTTTGATTATGAAATCTATTTATCTTTAAATATACCTGATTTGATTTTAAAGCAGGAAATCCCGAAAATGTCCCTGCAGCCGATTGTGGAGAATGCGATTTATCATGGTATCGAGCAAATGGCAGAGGACACCAGTATTTATATGAAGGGCATTATTGATGGAGATGACTGCTATATCGAAATATCAGATGCAGGAAAGGGTATGACAGAGCAGCAGCTGGAGGAGCTTCGACAAAAGATTGCGGGAAAACTGGATTCTAACGGGGGCTCCGGAAACGGTATTGGTCTGAAAAATGTACAGGATCGTATTCATATTGCTTTTGGAGAGAAATATGGTATAGAAATTGCTTCAAAATTAGGCTGTTATACAAAAATCAGAGTGAGAATTCCGATTACACATAGAGGAGAGGAGAAAGCGGATGAAAACACTATTGATTGTAGAGGATGAAAAACTGATACGCCAGGGTGTCAAAAATATGATACAGCGAAGTGGTGTCCCGATTGAAGTCATTATAGAATGTAACAATGGAGAAGCTGCCTTGGAAATCCTGAAGGAGCAAAAGATTGACGTTATGTTTACCGATATCCGTATGCCCAAAATGGATGGTATCCAGCTGGTGCAGGCTATGAAGGAGTTGCCATATCAGCCTCTTACCGTAGTCATCAGCGGTTATGATGATTTTTCTTATGCGGTGGAAATGTTACGTATGGGGGTAAAGGAATACATATTAAAGCCTGTAGACCGTAACCAGATAAACAGTATTATGGAAAAACTGGAGGAAGAGGTAACAAAAAAGAAAGAGGAAGAGCTGACGAGAAAGACGATAAGTCTACAGCAATTACGTTATCTTTGTATGGAAAATCAGCTTGAGGAAAAGGAAAGAGCCTTAATAGAGGGAGAGTTTAGAAAAGAATTTGTAAAAGGCCCTTATGAGGTTTGCTGTTGTAATTGTACCTTAGAGGGAGAAGAGCAGACAAGCACCTGCATTTATTTAGGTACTGTAGATAAATTTCAGGTTTTTATCGTAGAATGTGAAAACAAAGGTTTTTTACTGCAAAAGGAGCTGAAAAACAGCTTTGTAGGATTTAGCGAGTCGGTTGAAGGTATTGATATGCTGCCAAAAGCATACAAACAGGCAGCAGCAGCAAGGAAGCAGGCATTTGCCACTGCTACAAGGGTTGTGGATTATGACAGTCAGAAAATGACACATCTACATGGTTTAGAGGGATTATCAGAGGAACAGGAAAGAGAAATTGATACGCTTGTTACCAAACTGGGCTCAGGGCATGTAGAGGATGTGGAAAAACAGCTAGAGGACTGGATAGTGGCAGTTATCGATCAAAAGCAGTCTATGGAGCTTTTGGAAAACTGGATTTCCTGCTTTTTACAATTGGTAGTGAAAAAGTACGAAAAGGTACTTAAGGTCGAGAAAGAGGATTTGCTGGAGCTGGAGAACATGTATCAATACCAGACCCTTTCAGAGTATGCAAAGACTCTTTCAGCATGGATAGCGAAATTCCATGACTTGATTAGTGAAGAGTTTGATGATTATAAAAATAAAAAGAAAATACAGCAGGCCTTGGTTTTCATGCAGGAAAATTACCAGAAAGATTTGAATATGGCAGTGGTTTCCAACTCCATTTCCATGAATTATTCTTTGTTTTCTTATGCCTTTAAACAGTATACAGGAAAGAACTTTGTAACCTACTTAAAGGAACTGCGGATTGAGGAGGCAAAAAAACTGTTAAGAACCACTGATTTGAAGGTGATTGACATCTCAGCACAGGTAGGCTTTGAGAATGAAAAGCATTTTATGAAAACATTTAAAGCTATCTGTGGAGTATCTCCAACAGAGTACAGAAAAGCAAACCAGACACTCCTGTAAAAGATGTGCAAAATTGGCGTAAAATGTAAATCCTATGGTTGACTTTTTTTATGTAACCATATATATTAAAAATGCACCACAAAAGCGAGGCAGCGTAGTCCAAAATGCGCTGCCTTTTTATCTTTTGGGGAGCTGGATGCAACAACGTGGGAGGCACGTTGCGAGCATAGGGAGTTAAGGAGGAAAAATTAATATGAGGAGACGTAGTAAGCAATTTACTGCAGCATTACTTGCTGTACTTTTGACTGCTACGACTGTGTTCAGTGATGTGACAGTAGTGCGCGCTGAGGACATTGTGGTAGAGACACAAGAGACACAAGAGACAGAAGAAAGCAGTGAAGTGGAGTCGAGTGCGGCAAATGCCGACAGTGACGAGTCATCTGACGAAAAAGATGCAGATGAACAAAAGACAACAGAACAGGCATCCACAGAAACAACAGAAGAAACTACTTCTGAAACGGATGAAGAAACTGTTCCGGTTGTTTTGGAAGAAGTAGAAACGGAAACTGTTTCAGAGACAGAGGAAACAGAAGAAGCAAAATCAGAAGTAATCAGTATTAGAGATTTTAAAGTAAAGCATGACACAGAAACTGAGTATACTGTAAAAGGTATTGTTACTTATGTTGCTGGGAAAAATGTTTATTTACAGGATGAGACCGCAGGTATCTGTGCATATTTTGCAACGGCTGATAGTTCAATAAAAGTTGGAAATGTTTTAACTGTAAAAGGAAAGTATAAAACCTTTAATGACCTTGAAGAAATAGATAAGGCAATTAAAGTAGAATTAGAAGCAACTGATGAGGATTCTAGTATAGAGGCTAAAAAGCTTTCAGTAGCTGAATTAATTAAAGAACATGATACATACGAAGGTATGTTGATTTCTCTAAGTGATGTATTACTTGGAGAATATGATTCTAAGACAAAGTTTACAACATTAACAGACAATAATGGTAAAACTGTAAATATTTACAATTACCCGGAATTATCAGAGAATACTACAGCAGGTTCAGTTGTAAATGTGACAGCAGTTGTTAGTGATTACCAAGGTTTACAACTCATTGTAAGAGATAAAGCAGATGTAGTAGAAGCAGTTGAGACAATTACAATTGCAGAAGCTAGAAAATCAGATGAAAATACAGAATGTACAGTAAAGGGTATTGTTACCTTTATTGATGGTAAGAATGTCTATATTCAGGATAAGACAGCGGGTATTGATCTCTTTTATAAGAATGCTCAAACTGACCTTGCCATCGGAGATACCGTATATGCAACAGGAAAAAGAACTTCTTTTAATGGCTTAGTAGAATTAAAAGAAGCTACTACTGAGAAAGTAGGAAAGGGAAGCGATTCTACAAAATTACCTTCTCAAACAGTTACAATTAAAGAATTGCTTGAAGACTATAGTGCAGATAGTAATTATGAGTCAACAAGAGTATTCCTTGAGAATGTGACACTTGGTGCAACAAATAAAAATAATACCCCATTAACAGATGCAGACGGAAACAGCATTAATATTTACAAAGTTCCGGAATTAAAAGATATCAAAGAAGGAAGTAAAGTAAACGTATATGCTGTTGTAGGAGACTATAATGGCATTCAGCTTCGCGTTGCTTCTGCAGATGATGTAACTTTAGCAGAGGGAACTGAACCGGAAGAACCAGTAGAAATCTATGACCCAATCAGTGATAAAGACATTTCAAACGTTGCGGGTGCAATTAATATAAAAGATGCTGCAGCATTAACATCAGGTACAGCTACAGTAGTAGGACAGGTTGTATATAAATATGTTTCAAATGCGACAGATACTTCTTTTAAGAATATTCTTTTAGAAGACGTTATTGATGGAACAGTATATGGATATCTTGTATATGATTACAATAATAGTGACAAATATGAAGTAGGTAATGTCGTTGCAGTAACTGGTACTGCTACAGTATATAGTGGTGTTCCGGAAGTTAAGGATGTTACCAATGTAACGGTATTAAAGACTGTCGACCCAATTGAAGCACAGGAAGTAACAGTATCACAGTTGGGCGCTGATTATTTATCAGAGTATGTATTCATCAAGGATGTGACATTAGGTGCATATAATGCTAAGGGTGCTACACCTATTAAAGATGCAACAGGCGAATCAACAATTTTCAAGGGTGTTGCTTACCCGGATGGTATTACAGAAGGTTCTGTAGTTGATTTATATGCTGCATGCACAGCATACAATA
>CAMBAN010000071.1 GCA_945864145.1 uncultured Lachnospiraceae bacterium
GATATTAAAAAGAAAGGAAACATATGATTATTAGCTTCTAAATAATCATACAAGGTGAACTATGGAAGCAAGAGAAGAATTAAAAAAATTAAGAGAAAGTACTGGCATGAATAGAAAAGAATTTTGTGAGTACTTTGAAATTCCTTATATGACGGAAACCGATTGGGAATTAGGTAATAGAAGGGTTCCGCAGTATCTTTTGCGATTGATGGCATATAAGGTTGAAATGGAGAGGTTGTCTGATAAAAGAAATAAGAATGACAGGCGCGATGAACCAACAAATAAATAATGTATTGGTAATTGTTCAACAGTCTGTTGCACAATTTGTAGGAGGATGAGTGTACAGATGGCAGAAAGTACAGAATTGATGACAGTAGATAATATATGTAATCGAGTATATATCATAAGAGGACAGCAGGTTATGCTTGATTATGATTTGGCTGAAATTTATGGATATGAAGTGAAGCGTTTGAATGAGCAGGTAAAGCGTAATATCGCAAGGTTTCCGGAAGATTTTATGTTTCAATTAACAACAGAAGAAGATGGGTTCTTGAAGTCGCAATTTGCGACTTCAAGTTGGGGTGGAAAAAGAAAACTTCCGTATGCATTTACGGAACAAGGCATTTATATGCTTGCTACAGTGTTAAGAGGTGAGCTTGCAGAACAGCAAAGTATTTTTATTATGCGTGCATTTCGCGAAATGCGTCATTATATAAAACAAAACCAGCAGTTTGTTACACAGTCAGAGATGCATCTTGTAAGTGCGAGAGTATCAGAAATTTCTGTACAAATGTCAAATATGGCTGATAGACAGAAGAAAACAGAGCAAGATATACAAGTTATTCAAAAGAGTATAGACACACTTAATGAAAATTTTGTTTCAGATAAGGATTTCAAAAATTTTGTTATTTATAAAGGACAGAAGTTTGAGGCTGATGCAGCATACATCGATATATATCAGCAGGCAAAAAAGAGTATTTATGTAGTGGATGATTATGTGAATACAAAGACTTTACAGCTATTATCGCAGAAGCAAGCTGGTGTGGAAGTTGTTTTGTTTACAGAAAATGGTCATGGAAAAAGAGGTTTTTTGACAACGGCGGTAGTAAATGATTTTATACAAGAATATCCACCACTCAGGATTAAACCTAATGCAGATTGCCATGACAGATTGATAATTCTGGATTATGGGTTGGCTACAGAACAGGCATATCATTGTGGTGCATCCAGTAAGGATGCAGGAAAGAAGCTTTGTGCCATAAATATAATAATGGAAACAAAAATGATTCATCCGGTAATAGATAAGTTGCTATTAGCTCAGGATAAACAGATATAGCCATTTTTGTGTCGGGTGTCCGTAGAGAGGCGAGGATAATGCCAGAATCCGAATATCTCATTTGCGGGTAGGCAGTCAGAGTGGTGACTGTTTATTTTCTTGTTGAAATGCAGTTGGAACGGACGAATATTTTTTGTTGGGACGAAATCCGATTATTGTAGAGGGTGCGTAGATAACTGAAATTGAAAAAGTCGTTGATGATTATTTTGATGAATAAGTAAAGGGGGAAATGAGATGAAGGATTTTATTAGTTTTATTAAGAATTATCCAACGAGAGATTTTATATATTTATTTTCGAAGATATCTATAGAAATTTATAAGAAGCAATTAAAACATGATGAAGAAGACATGAATTGCTGTATGAATTTTCCGTTAAAAATAATAGAGTTTGGTTTTGTTCAGAAACAAGTAATGGTGATGTTATCTGCATGGGATATTCAGGATATGGCATATTTATCAGTAAAACATTCAAACGATTATAGAAATGGTAATTTATCGTCTCAAGAAGTAGGTACTATTGTAAATTTATATAGAGGGTATGAGAATGAGCATTCAAAAAGTGAGTTTCTAAAGGATGCAGACTTATCCGAGGTATTCAAATTTATGATGGGCATGACATATGAGCAATTTAAGTATCAGAATCTTGCATGGCCAATTCAGAATTTTTGTAGAAATTATCACATATTGATTGGTTCTCCAAATATAGACAGAGAAAAAATTATAGATATCAATCAAATAACAGATGAATTATTTGGACTGAGTGTTGATGAACTGTTGGCGGTTGAGATGATGATACTTTGGTTGTGTAGTCAAAATCCTGATCCTTTGACTGCATCGGAAAAGCTCTATCACAGAACTGAAACAAGTGTCATAACAAAAGAAACACTGGAAAAAGTTGTAGGATACTACAGTATCACGTATGAAGATGTAAGAAATTCGCAGATAGGTAAGCAAATATTTTACAGCAAACCATTTGTAATAACAAAGAAAAACAAAGAAAGTATAATGGTAAGCTTTTATTTATTAGTAATGACTTTTGCTGATGGACTTTATTGGTTGGTAAGAGATTATTACAGAAATAATAATTTGGGACAGCAATTTATAAATGCCTTTGGAGAAATGTTTGAGGATTATTTTGAGGAATTGGCTTCTATTTATTTGGATGAAAAACAATGGTTTAAGATTCCGGAACAGAAGAAAAAGAGTGCAGATTATTTGGTTGAATTCGATGATGTAATTTTATTATTTGAATTAAAATCAGGACTGCTTGGAATAGGTGCGAAACAACAAGTGCCGGATATTCAACAAATTGACACTTTTTATAAAAGAAATATTTTGGAAGCATATGAGCAACTAAAAAATTCTGAGGAAGAGTTTTGCGGAGAAAAACAAATACTTAAAATTTTCTTGTTGTATGAAAGTGCAACAAACATGCAAATTATAATGTCATCTATACCTGACATATTTGTTAAGGATAAAGGATGCTATATTATGACGATTGAGGATTTAGAAATGTTATTGGCTACATATCAGAATGACAGGGAGAAATTCAAAAAGGTAATTCGTGCGTTGATTAACAATGAAAATACTGAAGGAAAATCTGAAAGTGTGCTGAAGGTGTTGAATGAATACGGTGCAATTGGTGATATGCATTTTATAGATGAAAGAGATTATTTTGCAAATATACTAAAGTGTTTTGAAGATGATTTTCGATAAGTCAAATTGTAAATTCTGATGTTAAGAAATTGTTGGGAAATAGGAGGTGCCCATGAAAAAACACCTAAAATGCTACATCTACACCCGTGTATCCACCTCCATGCAGGTAGATGGCTACAGCTTAGATGCGCAAAAAGATAAATTGCATAAATACGCTGATTACCAGGACATGATTATCGCCGGTGAATACTCCGACGAAGGTAAATCCGGTAAAAGTGTGGAAGGTCGCCCACAGTTCCAACAGATGCTGCAGGATATTGAAACAGGTAAAGATAACATCGATTTTGTACTTGTCTTCAAATTATCTCGATTCGGACGAAACGCAGCCGATGTTTTAGCATCCCTTCAGAGAATGCAGGATTTTGGGGTTAATCTTATTTGTGTGGAAGATGGTATTGATAGTTCCAAGGATGCAGGTAAACTGATGATTTCCGTGTTATCTGCGGTGGCTGAAATTGAGCGTGAGAATATATTGGTTCAAACTATGGAAGGACGCAGACAGAAAGCAAGAGAAGGTAAATGGAATGGCGGCTTTGCTCCTTACGGTTATCAGCTTATCAATGGCGAATTGCATATTGCTGAGGATGAAGCAGAGGTTATTCGCATTATCTATGATAAATTTGCCAATACCACCATGGGAATTGCGGCTATTGCAACATTCTTAAACAACAGCGGATACAAGAAAAAGCTTCGCCAGAACAATACCATAGAAGGCTTTTCCACATCTTTTGTAAAAGGTGTTTTGGATAATCCTGTGTACTGCGGTAAGCTTGCTTTTGGCAGAAGAAAGAATGAGAAGATTCCGGGCACAAGGAATGAGTACCACATTGTGAAGCAGGACAAGTATATGCTTAACGATGGTATCCATGAGGCGATTGTATCGGAAGAATTGTGGAATCAGGTGCACAAAAAGAGACAGGAAACCGGAGTTGCCAACATCAAAACGCACAGTCTGGATCATGAGCATATTTTATCCGGTATTATCAAATGTCCTATCTGCGGAAGTGGTATGTATGGCAATGTAAATCGTAAAAAGCATCCGGACGGCGGACATTATAGAGATTATTTTTACTATGCCTGCAAGCACAGAACCTTTGTGAACGGTCATAAATGTACTTACCGTAAGCAGTGGAGTGAGGATAAAATCAACGCGGCTGTAGAAGAGGTGATTCGTAAACTGGTAAACAATCCAAAGTTCAAAACGGAGATACAGAAGCACATCGGACAAAGTATTGATACGCAGGAGCTGGATAAAGAGCATACAGGCTTACAGGAGCGGTTAAAGCAGGTAACTGGTGCCAAGAATAAGTTGGCGAATCAGATGGATAACTTGTCTGTGTCGGATAAACATTATGACAAGAAGTATGAGGATATGCAAGTGCGTCTGGACAAGCTCTATGATGAGATAGAAGAAATTGAAACTCTGATTGAAGAAGTGGAGACCAGACTGTATAATATTAGGCAGGAGAAAATATCCGGTGACAATGTGTATCAGTTCTTATTATTCTTCAATAAGCTGTACGACAGATTTACGGATATTGAGAAGAAAACCTTTATGAAGAGCTTCCTTGCAGATGTGAATATTTACGAGGAAGAGCAGGCGGATGGAAGAATCCTTCGTAGTCTAAAGTTTAGATTTCCTGTCTTTTTCAATGGGAAAGAGATATACGAATTGGATTGGGACAACGAAAGTACCGTTGAGACTGTCGTGTTGATGTCAAAGGTAAAATAGGGATAGCCGTCAAAAGGCTTGAAATAAAGGGTTTTAAGACCAAAGGTAGTATTTTTGAGTGCTGCTTAATGCCAGAAGAAAAGAAGTTGATGGAAACCTATCCACAGAGCAAAAATGGTAGGGTTGTGGCTACACTTTTGATATAGGGGTAGGTTGTGAATACACTATTGTTAAAGGGGTAGGTTGTAGAAACACTATTGTTAAAGGCATAGGTTGTGGAAACACTATGGTTAATGATAAATTTAGTGGATAGGCAGATAAAACGAGTCCGTAAAAATGGACATTAAATGATGTAGGATATAATTACCAGAAAATACAATGGCCGTAATTGGCTGAATGGAGGATGGCAATGATAGATACAAAGAAGGAGCAGGAAAGAGACGAACTTCATCGTGCTATATGGGCAATTGCAGATGAACTTCGTGGAGCAGTTGATGGTTGGGATTTTAAGAACTATGTGCTTGGTACAATGTTCTACAGATATATTTCAGAGAACCTTACTGCATATGTAAACAGTGGAGAAATTGAGGCGGGAAACACAGAATTTGATTATGCAAAGATGTCTGATGCAGAAGCTGAAGAGGCTCGTGAAGGACTTGTCGAAGAAAAGGGTTTTTTATCCTTCCAAGCGAGTTGTTTTGCAATGTAAGAGTTAAGGCCGTATCGGATGAAAATTTGAATGAAACATTAGAGCGAGTATTTAGAAATATTGAAGAGTCTGCAAAGGGAAGTCAGTCAGAAGGCAGCTTTGTACAATAATTTATTTCCGGTAGTATATTGTAAAATACGTCCTAACATTACAAAAGAACTGGTTGGATGGCAAGATAGAGATATGACAAAGGAGTATGTATGGTATATATATTATTATGGTGTATTAAGGAAAAGTATAGATTGGGCATTTCAAAATGAGTGGAGATTATTGCTTCCGTTAAGTGAGAAACATGGTGACAATTGCAACGTAGAATTTTTCCCGATAACGAGAGTGTATTTAGGTAATCGAATGCAAAAGGAAAAACGAAAGGAAATCATTGATTTTTGTAATAATAATAGCATCCCATATATTGGAGTCAAAAAAAATTCCAATATATATGAAATGCAAGAGTGTGGGATGAAATGTGAAGATTGTTACAAATATATTGGCTTAGAATGATTTTTACTATAAGCGATAAGGAGATGATTGTATGACACGTTTTGATAGATATGTAAAAAATTGATATTAGTAAGTGAGGTGTTGGCAAATGTTATTTATATGTTACCCCAAATGTTCAACCTGTCAGAAGGCTAAAAAGTGGCTGGATGAGCATTATATCGTTTATACAGAACGTCATATAGTGGAGAAGAATCCTACCTACGACGAATTGAAAGAATGGTATGGAAAGAGCGGACTTCCGCTTAAGAAGTTCTTTAATACCAGTGGACTTCTTTATAAAGAAATGCAGCTTAAGGACAAGCTTTCTGCAATGAGTGAAGAGGAACAATTACAGTTACTTGCTACAAATGGAATGTTGGTAAAGCGTCCACTTGTCGTAAATGGAGATACTGTTCTTGTTGGTTTCAAGGAAGCAGAATGGAATGAAAAATTGAATTGATAAGTATTAACAACTCGATTATATATATGGGGAAAAGGAGCTGAGAATTTCGTTCGGCGAAGAATATCATATTGTCAGAGAGTTCCCAGAGTATTTCCTAGATTATAGAGAAATAAAACTTTGATGAAGATGTTTAATATGATTGGGATTGGCGAAAGAGCCGGCAGTGGTATTCCAGATATTTATCAGATTTGGAAAAATGAAGGCTGGGCGATGCCTGTTGTTGAGGAAAAATATAATCCAGATAGGACATGTTTGACGCTTACGTTTGCAAAGAAACAAGCGAAAAAAACAAGCGATAAAAACAAGCGATAAAAACAAGACCAGAAAAACAGGATGCAATAAGAGAATATTTACAACAAAATGGTTCGTCAAAAACGAGTGCGATGTTGTGGCTGAAGGGTTAATAAAAATAGAAAATATCATTTGTTTGATGAAAGTGGGCTGGTGCGCAAGTGATACAAATAACCAAAGTGAGGAACTTATAGCATGAATGAAACTAGAGATATATTAACGCTGGCAGTGGAAATCGGCGACGCCATGCTTCAAAATGGCGGTGAGATCTACCGCGTGGAAGATACCGTCATGAAGATCATGGCGGCATATCAGTTAGAGGATTATGATGTATATGTGCTATCCAATGGTATCTTTGCCAGCGCCAATGAGGGTAAGGAAGATGCCTGTAGCATGATCCGTCATGTACCCTTGGGCAGTGTTAATCTGCTAAAGATCTCCAAACTCAACCAGTTGGCCAGAGATATTTGCGCCAAGAAATGCACGATACCCGAGGCTTGGGAGTGCTTGGATGCCGTCATACATCACAAGAAGGATCCACTCTGGATCCGTGTCTTATGTACCGGTATCGGATCCGGCGGCTTTGCGATCTTGTTTGGCGCAAATGTTTTGGAGGGCATCATTGCATTAGGCATTGGTCTTTTGCTGCAACTTCTGATGCTATGGTTTGAAAAGCATGAGGTTGGACGCTTTGCTAATTTGCTGATCTGCAGTATATTTGTGACGGCTTTGAGTCTGCTTCCGATGAGTATGGGACTGCCGGTTTCTCAGGACAAGATCGTGATCGGCTGTATCATGCCGCTTGTGCCGGGAATCGCATTCACAACTTCCATTCGTGATTTCTATAACAGTGATTATCTGTCAGGACTGATTCATCTTTTGGATGCTCTTTTGACAGCACTTTTTATTTCTGTCGGCGTTGGTCTGACCATCTATATTTATCAGAGTATGGGAGGTGTCTTGTGATGGTTGGTACAATTCTTTTACACTTTGGGATAGCGCTTATTGCAACGCTGGCTTTTGCAATTTTATTTCAGGCACCAAAATCAGAGTGGATGCTATGTGGGCTGACCGGTGGTGTTGGCTGGGTTGTTTATGAATCTTTGCAGTTGCAGGGCTGGCATCTGATGTTGTCGACCATTGTTGCAGCGCTGATTTTGACCATACTTTCACGTATCTTCGCAGTACTTCGCAAGCATCCGGTAACGGTATATCTGCTTTCGGGGATATTTCCGCTTGTGCCTGGGGCTGGCATTTACTATACGGTCTTTTATATGATCAGTGGAAATATGGATATGTTTTCTGTGAAAGGCAGGGAAACAATAGAGACGGCAGGAGCGATTGTGATCGGAATTATCCTTGCCATGGGATTACCCCAGGTATGGCTCAATTATTTGGCAAAGAAAGAAAAGAAATAATATTAAGCGCGTCGGAAAAAGACACAGGCTGTGAGCATGAGAATACATTACTGCTCTGTACAAGAAATCAGATTGCTCACATAAGGTCTTTGACCAGAGAGTATTTCATCGTAGAAATTCTGTTTCCAGTCGATATAGGAGATGCTTGCTTCCAATTCTTCTATGGATGCGCGTAGTGCATCCTGCTTCTTTGCAGGCCTCTTTCATGGTATATGTATTCATTTTATCACGGCTCCTTTATGTTCATAAAAAATTCACAAATTTTATTATTGACCGATAGTAACTATCGGAGAATATAATCGATAGTGACAATCGGAAACAAGCGAATTTTATCATGTGGAAGGAGCGTGTGCAAGAAGTACGGTTTTTTATTTTTCGGCAACCGGCAATAGCATGTATGTCGCAAGAAAAATCGAAGAGAACCCTATTAGCATTCCGCAGGCAATACACGATCATTGTCTGGAATATACTGCTGAAAGTATTGGTATCGTTGCACCGATTTATGGACATGAACTGCCGCCTATGGTGAAGGAATTCATGAAAAAAGCAATGTTTAAGACCGATTATTTCTATATGGTTCTGACTTACGGAAACAGACATGGAGGGGCTGCGGAACTTGCTAAGGATTTTTGTAAGGAATGCGGCATTCAGGTTAATTATATCAATGTGATTCTTATGGTAGATAACTGGCTGCCAAGTTTTGATATGAATGAGCAGAAAAAGATAGAATGGCACATCAGGAGTTCCTTGGAAGGATGCGCCAGATGCCGGAGGATCTGTGGTAACACTTGTTTTGCCTGTGCTCACGCCTGCCCGCAGAAAGCGATTGGACTTACGGTTCCTGAGGTAAATTCAAATGCTCGTTATTGAAATGAACATATTTCATTACAGGATATCATAGAAGCAAATTTTCAGAAGTAAAGAAAAAAGTACAGGTGTCTATGATGAGATAAAAAAACTTCTCGTAGAGGCTGGAAAAGAGATCATAGATTTTTCAGGTATCATGCCAAATCCAACTTATGCCAAGGTGCAGGAAGTGGCGGCGCTTGCGCGTGAAAAAAGGTGGATTTCATTCTTGCCTTTTGCTAACCGAAACAGGCAAGGAATTGCTGAAAAAATACGATAGGGAATATTTCAGGAAGATACAACCATTTTTTGATGTTATTTCAGATGATGAGGCAGAGGTTATGATGCAAACCATCGAGAAAATGAATCAAATTATGTCAGAGAGGAGTATTTCAATCAATGAACGATAGAGCCGATTTCACACAGGGGAGCATTTTAAAAAAAGTTATTTTGGTTCATGTTGCCGGTTTTGGGAGCCTTGGTCTTACAGGCAGTTTATGGTGCAGTTGACCTGCTGGTGGTTGGTCGGTTTGGTTCGACCGAAGGACTTTCTGCGGTATCGACCGGCAGTCAGGTCTTAAATCTTGTCACCTTCGTTGTGACACAGCTTGCTATGGGTGTTACTGTCTTGATCGCAAGGTATCTGGGAGAAAGCGGTATCTTTTTTATTGTGGCATACAATCTTTTGGCTGCAATCTTTCGTGGATTGGGAGACAGCAAGTCGCCGCTTCTGTTTGTTCTTGTCGCATGTATCGTAAACATTGTAGAAGATCTGCTGGCAGGTATCTTTACCACAGATCCGGCAGTGATCGCCAATGGTTTTGCCTACCTCAAGGGCTTTGCACCGGAGACAATTGTAACGGCAGTGCTTTTCTCCATGATCGGCTATTTCAACGGCAATAACCAGACACTCTGGGTTATGGTACAGGGTTTGGTGCAGACACTTCTGGTTCGTTTGCCATTTGCCTATATCATGAGCATCCAGCCAAATGCCAGTTTGACGAAGATCGGACTGGCGGCACCGGTATCAACGACCGTCGGTATCATATTAAATGTGCTCTTTTATCTGCATCTGAACCGAAAAAAGAAGGACATCTTAGCAAAGTAGAGGATATCAGAAATGATTTGTGCTATAATAGCGGGCATAAATGTGGTCGCATACAGACATATAACGCAGGAGGATAGTTTATGGAAATCCGGGTACTCCGATATTTTCTTACGGTAGCAAAAGAACAGAGTTTTACCAAGGCAGCAGAAGTCCTGCACATTACACAACCGACCTTATCGCGCCAATTGGCAGGCTTGGAAAAAGAATTGGGCGTGACATTATTCGATCGTAGCGGACATCATATTACGCTGACGGACGAGGGACTCCTGTTAAAAAGGCGTGCGCTGGAAATCGTAGATATGGAAGAAAAGATCGTGGATGAACTACGCGGAAATCAGGAACCGATCGCCGGAAAGATCATGATTGGCTGTGGCGAGTTTATGGCAGTGGAAACGCTGGCAAAAATATGTCGGTCTTATTGCAAAAAGTATCCTTTGGTACAGTTTGCCATACATACGGGAACGGCAGATACAATTCTGGAAATGATGAGTAAGGGGATCGTGGACATTGGCTTGTTCTTAGAACCTGTCAGTACAGAGAATCTGGATTATATCCGCCTGCCGGGGAGCGATCATTGGGTAGTGGCAATGAAAGCAGATGATCCGCTTGCAAAAAAAGATGAGATCACAAAAGCAGATTTAAAACACCTACCCTTGATCCTGCCGGAACGAACCAATGTACAGAGTGAGTTGGCGAACTGGTTTGGCAAGGACTTTCAAAAACTGCATATCGTAGCAACCAGCAATCTGGGTACCAATGCCGGTGTGTTGGCACTGGAAGGTATTGGCTATCCCATTTCCATTGAAGGTGCGGTGCGTTATTGGCGAGAAGATCTTTTGGTGCAAAAAAGGTTATCTCCGGCCATAGAAACCAGTACAGTCATTGCATGGAGAAGAAACATTCCATGCTCTCCTGCGGTAGAATGTTTTATAAAAGAGTTGAATGCTTATAAGGCATAATGCGACATGCTATATAAGTATTAGACATAATAGAACCTGGGATTATATAATGAATGCGTAAGTTAGCGAAAGAGGCTTTTTACGCATTCATTTTATTTTTGGAGGTGTATCTTATGGCAAAAATATTAGTGGCATATTTTAGTGCGAGCAGTACAACAAAACAAGTGGCAGAAATGCTGGCAGAAGCAGCAAAAGCCGATCTGCATGAAATCGACCCCAAAGTTCCTTACACCCGGGCAGATCTGGACTGGATGAACAAGAAATCACGCAGCAGTGTCGAGATGAACGACAAGAAGATTCGACCGGAGATCGCAGAGGAAAATCTGGATATGTCAGCCTATGACGAGATCCTTTTGGGCTTTCCAATCTGGTGGTATGTGGCACCGACGATCATCAATACATTTTTGGAAAAATATGATCTTACCGGCAAAAAGATTATTCTGTTTGCAACTTCCGGTGGCAGTGGATTTGGCAATACCGTACAGGAATTGCAGCCGTCAGCACCGGGTGCAGAGATTGTCGAGGGCAAACTCTTAAACAGAGCCGGCAAACAGGAAATTGAAGACTGGGTAAAGACATTATAAAAAGGAGAGGATAAGATTATGGCAAAGATCTCGCAGACAGCAGGAAGAAATGCACTCGGTGAGTTCGCACCGGAATTTGCGCATTATAATGATGATGTTCTCTTTGGAGAGAATTGGAACAATGAAGATATTGATGTAAAGACTAGGAGTATCATTACCGTGGTAGCCCTTATGGCATCCGGTATCACAGATTCTTCTTTAAAATTTCATCTGGAAAATGCCAAGGCACATGGTGTGACGCAAAAAGAGATTGCGGCTATCATCACACATGTTGCTTTTTATGCAGGATGGCCCAAAGGCTGGGCAGTCTTTAATCTTGCAAAAGAGGTATGGAGCGTAAATGAGGGCGACCTTCCATATGAGGATGAGGCAATGCGCGCGCACGCAAAAGAAATGGTTTTCCCAATCGGTGCACCAAATGACGGGTTTGCCCAGTATTTTAGCGGACGCAGTTTCTTGGCACCGGTTTCTACCAGTCAGGTTGGCATTTTCAATGTGACATTTGAACCAGGCTGCCGCAACAACTGGCACATTCATCATGCAAAAAAGGGCGGCGGTCAGATTCTGGTCTGCGTTGCCGGACGTGGTTACTATCAGAAGGAAGGCAAAGAAGCCATTGAGATGAAACCGGGAGACTGTATCAATATTCCAGCAGAAGTAAAGCATTGGCATGGAGCCGCACCAGACAGCTGGTTTTCACATCTCGCTATTGAAGTGCCGGGAGAGGAAACTTCCAATGAGTGGTGCCAGCCGGTATCAGATGAAGAATACCAAAAGTTAAAATAAAAATTAGAAGTGGTAACACAAGCAGTGGATTTACACGTAGGGAATGATAGGTAGGAGGGCGTACATGGAATATACTAAACTTGGAAGAACAGGATATGCAGATTGTATCAAGAGTTCACGAACTTGCAGAAAAACACAATTGTAAAATGTCGCAGATTGCTATTGCATGGCAGTGGGCAAAAGGGATTGCATCTCCAATCATCGGGGCAACCAAAGCATCCTATCTGGAGGATGCAGTGGGAGCACTTGATGTGAAACTGACAGAGAGTGATGTCGCTTATCTTGAGGAACTGTACGTGCCACACCCGGTTGTCGGAGCAATCAATCACAATCCGGAGCAGGGAACAGTGCTATTAGATGAGAAAAAGTAGTTTTGGTAAATGAATGGAGAAAAATATGTATAATGAAAAAATAACATTAAATAATGGAGTAAAAATTCAGCAGTTAGGTCTGGGAACATGGTTTATTGATGATGATAAGGCCGCAGACGCAGTAAAAGCAGCAGTGGAACTGGGATACAGACACATTGATACTGCACAGGCATATGGAAATGAAGTGATATGCTGTGAACTGTAGATGTCAGATATCCCCATAAATGTTGTAATTTAGCGGATTTCTACATCTGCTAATGCACAACATAGGCGGCTGGCTCATTTGTGGTGAATTGAAGCGCAGATGTTGTAGAAAAGAAGGTAATATTTTTTCTTACCTGTATATCATAACACAAAGGAGGCAGTCGCGTATGGAATTAACATATCATTGGGAAGGTGACTATCTGATACCGGATATTTCATTAGGTGATGGAAGCAGTTATAATATTGGTAAATATGGCAGAATGCGTCAGAAATATTTATGTGAAAATTACCCATCAGAATATCTCCATCTGGTTATTACTGAAAAATTATGGAAACAGCTCGAAGACCTTGAGGAAGAATGTCATGAAATGTTGGACCGGCTTATGGAACAGATGGCAAAGAGGGAAGGATTAACTGAGCATATGAAATCTACAGACCAACTTGGATGGATACGGAAGATGAATAGCATTCAGAGCAGGGCAGAAGAAATTGTAATTCGTGAGTTGATATATACAAATTAAAAATACAGCAGGATGTCTCTATATATAGATTTCCTGCTGTTGTATGTGCGCCTTGCGGCGCACGTCGCTAATGGATGAAAGTTCCTAATCCGCCCTA
>CAMBAN010000072.1 GCA_945864145.1 uncultured Lachnospiraceae bacterium
GTCATTAGACATTTTTAAGACACAGCAGGAATGTGCACATAAGAATGGCTTAAAGACTACCATTCAGATGACTTATGCCAGCCTTTTTAATGATGAAGCAGTTGCTATTGCAAAAGAGCATCATGAAAAGTATGGTGATGAGATTGCACTTACTTTACTTGGTCTTCCATGTACAGAGTTCCGTGAGAAATATAAGACAAAGGATTTCTGTATCTGGATGTTTTCTATGGAAGATAAAATGTCTATCGTAGATGATGTATTCGGAAAATTCTATGAGAGATTTGGCTTCTATCCGGAGTCAACAGGCTCTTACTACATGGATGCTGATTTAACCAATTATATTAAGAGCAAATATCCATCTGTAAAATGTGCAGTAGCTACTTGCTGGGAAGAGGGTCCAAAGGCATATCATACCTGTAACAACTCCTGGTATACCTTTATGGATGGTGGCCCATGGGCTCCATGGATTCCTTCTAAGCAGAATACACATGCACCGGCTGCAAACGAAGCTGAGGACTCAGGTATCGTTGCAATCCCTCATTTATCAAGAGATTTGATTGCCTGCTATGATGGAAATGGTTCTAACTTCGGTACTCATCCACAGAACGTACTTCGTGGTATGATTTATGATTCCAAGACTTGGGATTTCCCATATCTGTACAACTTAATTGATCAGTACAGAGACCTGGAGAAGTACAACAACGGTTATGCATACAACATGATGTTTGTAGGACCTGGCTGGATGAACAAAATGGGACGTTGGGAAGCGCCATATGAGTTATTATTAAAGTCTTATGAGGATGGCTGTGCTTACTACGGAAAGTTAAAGAAGGAAGGCAAGCTGACAGATATGACTATGTCTGAGTTTGCTGATTACTATAGAGAAAAGAAGGGTGTAAACAAAAAGGTTTACACAGAGCCTGAATGTGCGCTTTGGAGAGATATTCTTTACGGTTCAGACAAGCAGTTATTCTGGTATTGTGATCCATTTATGAGAGCCTGTGTCAATATGGACCAGGGTGGTGCAATTGTTGACCTTCGTCCATACGCTGCAAAGCTTGAGTGGAAAACAGGTATCGGTACAAAGCATGTTTGGGACGCTTCTTACCCATTCTTAATTCAGGAAAAGTACAGAGCAGGATACTTCACACACTATGCAGGAGAAGGTACTGTAAGAAGTGCTAAGGTTTGCTACAATGGGGAAGAGGTTGACTTATGCTTATGCCGTACAAAGGCACACTTCTCAGAGGAGCCAAATGCAAACGGTGTTGGTAAGACCAGAATTTTAACACTTGACCCGGTAGATATTGAGTTCTATGATTTAACTGTAAAATTACAGACAAAGCTTTACTTTGTAGAGGGAAGTCAGGAAATCAAGATTGAAAGAACCATCCTGGAGATGAGCAATCCTGATGCAGAGGTTGAAATCAATGAATACATGGTAGCCTGCTATGGTACTACAGAATACTCTGAGGATATGAATGGTATTACTTTAAGCTGTGTTGGAGATAAGGAAACAAAGACTATCGACTATGCATACAAGTGCAGAGAAGAAGAGCTTGCAGCAGCTAAGGAAGTATTTGCAGTTATCCCACCGGTAGAAACAAAGGTTTCTTTAACAGCAGAGGGTAAGGACTTTACAGGATATGTAAAGGAAGGCTACGCATTCTCACCAATGTTAACATTAGGTTATAAGACAACTCTTAAGAATAAGGAGGTATTTGCAACATGTCTCAAGGTAGAAAAGGCAAATTAAATTATAGATGTCCGTCATGTTTCATGAGAGATTTAGATATCGATATGTTCTATGATAAGGAAAAGGATGAATTTTACTGCATGCGCTGTCAGTACAGAGGCAATGAAGCAGATGTCCTTGAAAAAAATGAAATGGTTCGTTTCAGATATCTTGCTATGTCAAAGAGATTTACAAAATTTGATTTTGACTAAATAATAGAGGGAGCTGTGCTTGGCACAGCTCCCTTTTTAAGAAAACATAAACTCTCTTGCCCACAAAAAGCTGATATCCTGAAAGTTATCTGCTTTCAGAGAATCCAGTTTTTCTATGTATTGCTCTTTTACCATACGATAGACATTCATATCTAATGGGATGACACCAGGGTCTAAGGAATCTTCTTCGTAAAAGACAGTGAAAAAATAACTGTCATCTATGACATCAAACATGACCTCGGCTACCGTGTGGGAGCCAATCTGCTCTGCAATTTGTACCAGATACACAACCTTTACAAGCTCTATGATGCGGTCGTCTAAATTTTCCTGTTCAATTAACAGCTTTTCCTTTAACTCATTGACAGTACGAACGATACGATAGCGATAGTCTAAGCCTGTGGCAGTCATGCCAAAGGCCTGCATTTGTGTTACTGTTTCGTTCATTTCCTGTAATTCTTTATCGCCGGCTTCTGGCATCAGCCAAACCATGAGTCCGTTTTCCATATCATGATAGAGACAGTTAAACAGAAGTGGGGTTGTTTCCCCACATTCCTCACAGGTAAAGGAAAATAACTGATTATGCATCAGCTTTTCCTTTGCTTCTGTATCATAGTTTGCATTGATGCCTGGATATATTTTGACTTCCTGCTCTTTTCCGCATTTAGGACAGGTAATATGTTCTGTTTGAAAGGCTTCCATGTATTGTCTCCTTAGCTTTCTTTGGTCTGTCGTTTTTGTAAGGTTGCTTTTTCCAGAGTAAAGATAAACTCTGTACCAACACCTTCTGTGCTCACAACATTTATATTTTCATTGTGGGAATTGATAATTTCTTTGGTAATGGAAAGACCAAGACCTGTTCCTTTTTTATCCTTTCCACGGGAAAGGTCAGTTTTGTAAAAACGATTCCAAATCAGCTTTAAGCTTTCTTTTGGAATACCAATACCATTATCTTTTACGGAAACAAGTATCTTGTTTGACTTTTCCACTGTTTCAATTTTAATAGAAGAATTTTTGTGGCTGAATTTAATGGCATTGTCTACCAGGTTGTAAAGCACCTGTTGTATTTTTACCATGTCAGCGTTTACAAACATCTGCTCACCGGTTAACACAAGCTCAATGACAATCATTTTATTGCGACAGGTTCCCTCAAAGGAGGCTGCCGTATTTTTAATGACCTGATTGATATCAAAGTTTGTCCTCTCTAAAATCATGCCCTTTGTGTTCAAATTGTTTAAGGTTAAGAGCGAGTTGGTAAGCTTTGTCAGACGGTCTGTTTCATTTAAAACGACGCCGATATATTTTTCATGCATTTCGGGTGGAATGGTGCCATCCAGCATTGCCTCTAAGTAGCCTCGCATCGAAGTAAGCGGCGAGCGAAAATCATGGGAAATATTTGCCACCAGACGCTTCTGGTTGTCCTCACTTTTTGCGACCTCACTTGCCATGTAAGCAAGAGAGGCAGCAAGATAACCTATTTCATCCTCACTGTCTACCTGAAATTCATAACGGAAATTACCGATGGCATATTGCTCGGTGGCATGGGTAATTTTACGCAGAGGGATATATACCATTTCCGTAAAAAAGAGCAAAATAATTAATGACAGCAAAAATAAGATAACCAGGGTCAGGTAAGAAATATTCAGTAAAGAATTGGCAGATTTTTGCAGTGCGCTCATGGAAGCGTGAATAACAACATAGCCCTTTACCTTGTAGTCAGCAGTAATGGGTGCAAAGGCAGAAATCATTTCCTCATCAAACATGCCAAAAAAGTTACCCACTGTATAGAAGGAACTGCCTGTAATCGTAGGGTTAAAATTTGGAATTGTGACAGAGTTGTCAATATTTAATGGGGAGCTGGAGTCCAGGACAATCAAACCGGAGGGATTGACAATCCAGATAGAGGCGTCAAGAAAGGTGCCAATGGCATTAATCTGACGCCATACAGATTCCAAAGTAACCTCATTGTTATAGAGGTCTGCCGCATAAGAATTGGAAACCAAAAGTGCTTCCTTGTAGAGAGCGTCTGCACGCTCTCTTTTTAAATGCTCCAGTGTCATACTGGAGGTAAAGGTCGCAACGATGATAAAGCCAAAAAAACCAAAGATGAGATAAGCAAGTACAAACTTTAAATATAAGGTACGTTTCATGAATTTTTAACCTCGAATTTATAACCGATACTCCAAACAGTATTTATTTTCCAATATTCATTATCTTTGATTTTTTCACGCAGACGTTTGATATGTACGTCTACCGTTCTGGTGTCGCCAATGTATTCATAGCCCCAAATCTGGTCTAAAAGTTGCTCTCTTGTGAAAACATGATTCGGAGAGGAGGCCAGGAAATAGAGAAGTTCCAACTCCTTTGGGGGCATATCAATAGTCTTGCCATTATAAACAACAGAGTAATTTGTCAGGTTGATGGTTAAATTTGGATAGCTGACCTGCTTAATATTGGCATCCTCCTGCACAGGAGCAGCAGATACCTTATAACGACGAAGAACAGCCTTTACACGGGCAACCAGCTCCTTCGTATCAAAGGGCTTTTCCATGTAGTCATCTGCACCAAGCTCTAAGCCAAGCACCTTATCAAATACTTCTCCCTTTGCAGAGAGAATGATAATCGGTGTCTGGGATTTCTGACGGATTTCACGACACACCTGATAGCCATCGATACCCGGGAGCATTAAATCAAGTAAAATCAAGTCAGGATGGAAGCTGTCAGTAACCTGCAGCGCACTTTCACCATCATATACGATTTTGGTTTCAAAGCACTCCTTTGTCATATACAGGGAAATCAGCTCTGCAATATTTTCATCATCATCAACGATTAGTATTTTTTGTTTACTTACCATATTTTTCAAGCCTTTCTATTTGAATTCTGCAATTGTGACACCTGCGTCACCTTCTCCGTATTCTCCTAAGTGGAAGCTCTTTACATAGGAAACAGATTTTAAGTATCTTTGTACAGCGCTTCGTAAAGCACCGGTGCCCTTTCCATGCACAATACGTACGCTTGGGGCATGGGAAAGATAAGCATCGTCTAAATATTTATCCAGTTCCGCTATGGCTTCATCCACTGTTTTTCCAAGTAAATTGATTTCCATGGAAAAGCTTGCTGTCTTTGCCATGCCGATACGGCTGGAATTAGATTTATTCGAGTTGCTGTATTTCTTCTTATAAGGATTTTCCATGGTATTTGGCATTGCATCCTCATTGATGAGAACCAAATCCCTGATATTAACCTTGGAACGGATGATGCCGCATTGTACGAATAAATCACCCTTTGCGTCAGGCATGGTAGAAATCGTACCCTTTAAGCCCATAGAGGTTACCTTTACCATATCACCGGGCTTAATCTGTGACGGTTTCAAAATTTTATGAGTTGGCTTGGCTTCACTGGAAGCAAGCTTTGTATTTTTCTCTGTGATTTTTTCACGTACTTTGGTACGTGCCTTTTCCAGGTCCTTCATAGAGGTATTGGTGGTAGCCTTTTGGAAGTCACGGATGGTTTCATCAGCTACATCCTTTGCTTCCTGCAATATTTTTCGTGCTTCTTCATTGGCTTCCCGTAAAATACGGTCCTTCTGAGTATCCAGACGTTCCTGTTTCTGGGTAAGCTTATCCTTTAAGGAGCTGATTTCAGCCTTATAGGAAGCAATTTCAGCACGCTCTGCTTCAATGGTCTTACGGCTTTGCTCCAGGCTTGCAAGTAAATCCTCGAAGCTTTCCTCTTCCTCTGAGATATGCTCTTTCGCAGACTGTATGATTTCATCAGATAGTCCAAGCTTAGAGGATATGGCAAAGGCATTACTTTTGCCGGGAATACCGATTAACAGGCGATAGGTAGGGCGCAGTGTTTCCACATCAAACTCACAACAGGCATTTTCTACATAAGGTGAGGTCAGGGCAAATACCTTTAGCTCACTGTAATGTGTGGTTGCCATGGTTCGGATACCTCTGTCATGCAAATGTTTTAAAATAGCAATGGCAAGGGCAGCGCCCTCTGTAGGGTCTGTTCCTGCACCAAGCTCGTCAAATAAACACAAAGAATTTTCATCTGCATGCTCTAAAATGTGGATAGTATTTGTCATATGGGCAGAAAATGTGGATAAGTTCTGCTCAATGCTTTGCTCATCACCGATATCTGCGTAAACTTCTGTAAAGACAGAAAGCTCAGAGCGGTCTGCAGCAGGAATGTGTAAGCCTGCCTGACCCATTAAGGTAAAAAGTCCCATCGTTTTTAAGGATACTGTTTTACCACCTGTATTTGGTCCGGTGATAATCAGCAGGTCAAAGTCACGACCGAGGTAAATATCAATGGGAACTACCTTTTTCTTATCTAACAGCGGATGGCGTCCTTTTCTGATATGAATGTAGTGGTCTGTGTTAAAGACAGGTCTGGATGCATTCATATCAATGGCAAGAGATGCCTTGGCAAAAATAAAGTCTAACATTGTTAACAGACGGAAATTGTTTGCAAGCTCTGCAGTATGCTCGCCTGCACTCAGACTTAAGGTGGCAAGAATGATTTCGATTTCTTCCTGTTCCTGCATTGCAAGCTCCTTTAACTGGTTATTTAAGCTTACAATGGCAGCCGGTTCAATAAAAAGGGTAGAGCCGGTCGCGGACTGGTCATGTACCATACCCGGTACATTTCCCTTATGCTCAGCTTTGACAGGAATACAATAACGGTTGTCACGCATGGTAATCACAGCGTCCTGCAAATAGGTGCGATAGCTGGTATTTACCATATTTAACAGCTGGGAATGTATTTTATCATTGGTCTGCGCAATGCTTTTTCTGATATGCTTCAGGCGAGGACTTGCATCATCTGCAATTTCTTCTTCAGAAATGATACAGCGGTTGATTTCATTCTGCAAAGGAGTTAATGGCTCTAAGCTTGCAAAAAGCGGCTGCAGGCTGTCTTCAATTTCTTCATCATGCTCTGTGCGGGCAAAAGCCTTTGCTCTGGTTGCACATGCAAGAGAAGAAGAAATTTTTAACAGCTCTACGGCAGAAAGACTGCTTCCAATCTCTAAGGATTTTATGCTGAAGCTGATGTCCTTATTGCCACTAAAACCGATTCTGCCTCCCTTTACAAGTCTGGTAAAGGCGTCTGCCGTCTGTGCCTGTGCCTGTTCAATTTCTGAAAGCTCCGTCATAGGCATCAATTTTTTACAAAGCTCCTTACCCGGTGCAGAGTTTGCTTTTTCTATCAGTAAATGAATGATTTTCTGGTACTCTAAAATACGCAATGCTTTTTCGTTCATCTTATTTCAAAACCTTTCAAATGCTTGTATTGGCATATTTTCACATCTTTCGTTATTATAGCATGACTTTTTGAAAACCTCTACTGATTTTATTTACTTTGGAGCTACATTCGGCTATACTTGAATATTAGTGAACGAAAAGAAAGGGAAGGTATTTGCATGGAAGAACCAAAGGCACCAAAGGAACAGGAACAGCAGGAAAATATACAGGCAAGTGATTTTGAGTTTTTGCAGGAAAAAATCAAGGAACGTCCCATAGATAAAAAGAAGCTTATTCAACGGACAATCATTACAGCTTCCCTTGCACTTCTGTTTGGACTCATTGCATGTCTGACCTTTCTGGTGTTAGAGCCGGTGTTAAACAACTGGATTTATCCGGAGGAGGAGCCGGAAATTGTAACCTTTCCACAGGAAGAGGATGAAATGCTCCCGGAGGATATGCTGACAGAAAACACGGGAGACCGGATGCAATCTGATGTCGATGAACGTTATGAAATAGAGGATTTTGTAGTAGAAGAGACAGCGGCAGAGGAAGAAACAGAGTCCATATCCTCCAAAATTGAAGAGTATGAACTGCTGCATAGTGAATTGTATGCGTTATATCAGGAAATCTCCACCAGCATGGTCACAGTGACCAGTGTAAAAAGCGAGGTGGACTGGTTCAATAATACGTATGAGAGTGAAGGTCAGAATGCAGGTGTTATTATTGCCAATAACAGCAGAGAACTGCTTATTATGACGAAAAATTCTTTTCTGGATACAGCAGAACGGATTATGATTACCTTCTGCAATGGCGTAAGTGTGGAAGGAATCAGAAAGGGCTATGATGAAAACACAGACCTTGCGGTAGTGGCAGTAGACTTAAAGCTGATTAAAAATACAGTTTTAGATGCTGTTTCTGTTGCTTCTCTTGGAAGCTCCATGGGAAACAGTCTGGTTTGCAGTCCTGTAATTGCGATTGGAAATATCCAGGGGTATAAGGAAAATATGTGTTTTGGCATGGTAACCTCCACAAGCAATATTGTTTCGTTGCCTGACAGTCAATATAAAATGATAACAACAGACATCTACGGAAGCCAGAGCCCTTCCGGAATTCTGGTAAATATGAAGGGTCAGGTGGTAGGCGTCATTGATAATGCATATAATCATACAGATACCAAAAACATGGTATCAGCTATTGGCATTTCCGAACTGAAAGGACTGATTACAAAACTTTCCAATGGAAATTTGCCGGCTTATGTGGGAATCTATGTACAGGATATTTCTACACAGGTAAGAAGTGAACAGAATTTGCCTCAGGGCGCTTATATTTCCAACATAGATATGGACTCGCCGGCTATGCTTAAGGGCATTCAGAAGGGAGACATTATCAGTCAGGTAGATGAGAAGGAAATCAGTACAGCTTCTGATTATATGAATGCAATCCGTTCCTGTGAGGTCGGAGATGAGATTACAATTACTGTTTTGCGCGCAAGTAAGGATTCCTATGAACAAATGAAATTTGTGATGACAGCGCAGGATAATCAATAAGAAAGGCCAGGTTTTAATATGAAATATATCAAAGATTATAAAGACGGAGACAGAGTATTTGACATTTATTTTTGTAAGTTTAAGAGCTCTGCCGTAACGAAAAATGGAAAATCCTATGACAATGTGATTTTACAGGATAAGACAGGTACGATAGATGCAAAAATCTGGGATCCGAATAATGCAGGAATTGCAGAGTTTGATGCCATGGATTACATCGAGGTTTACGGTGATGTGACCAGCTTTAATGGTGCATTACAGGTCAATGTTAAGAGGGTACGCAAGTGTCAGGAGGGCGAGTATGATGAGTCTGAATACATGCCTGTCAGTAAGTTTAATATAGAAGAAATGTATATAGAGCTGCTATCTATTATCAGCAGTATCAAAAATCAGTATTTACATACACTGTTAGAGTCCTTCTTTGTAAAGGATGAAGCATTTGTTAAGGCATTTAAAAAGTCCTCTGCTGCAAAAACAGTGCATCATGGTTTTATCGGTGGCTTACTTCAGCACACCTTAAGTGTGGCAAAGCTTTGTGATTACTATTCCACAGCATATCCTGTTTTAAACAGAGATTTGCTTTTAAGTGCAGCAATTTTTCACGACATTGGAAAAACAAAGGAGCTAAGCGCTTTCCCGGAAAACGATTATACGGATATGGGACAGTTTTTAGGTCATATTGTGATGGGCTCTGAAATGATTAGTGATAAAGTTCGTGAAATCCCGGGTTTTCCTAAAATGTTGGAAATGGAATTAAAGCATTGCATTTTGGCACATCATGGAGAGTATGAGTATGGTTCTCCGAAGAAGCCTGCCTTGATTGAGGCAGTAGCATTAAATCATGCAGACGATACAGATGCAAAGCTACAGACCTTTACGGAAATCTTAGAGGCAACAAAGGAGCCCGGCTGGCTTGGCTTTAACCGTTTGTTTGACTCTAACTTAAAGAAAACAACAGAGGAATAAGCTGCATTTTTTCTACAAACGCAGGTAAATCTGGAGGAAAAGAATGGAATATAATAAAAATGACGAAATCACCTTGAAAATAGAAGATATCGGCGTTGACGGAGAGGGTATAGGCAAAATAGATGGCTATACCTTTTTTGTGAAAGATGCAGTCATCGGTGATATGGTGCAGGCAAAGGTAATGAAGGCAAAAAAGAACTATGCTTATGCCAGACTCTTACAGGTGCTTGAACCATCAGACAAACGTGTGGAACCGGTATGTCCCTATCACAGACAATGCGGCGGCTGTCAGATACAATCTCTGGATTATCAGGCTCAGCTTGCTTTTAAAGAAGCAAAGGTAAAAAATCATTTTATCAGAATTGGTGGTTTTGATAAGGCTTTGATTGATAAGCTGATGGAACCGGTAGTAGGAATGGAGCATCCCTGGCATTATCGAAACAAAGCACAGTTTCCGGTGGGAAAAAATAAAGAGGGTAAGCTTATTACAGGCTTTTATGCAGGTCGTACTCACGATATCATTGCCAATACAGATTGCGCCCTTGGTGTGACAGAAAATAAGGAAATATTGGAAACCATTTTGCAGGTTATGAATGACACACATGTCACTTCTTACGATGAAGAAACCGGAAAGGGTCTGGTCAGACATATTTTAATCAGAAAAGGCTTTACATCCGGTGAAATCATGGTTTGCTTTGTTATCAATGGCACAAAGCTTCCTCATGAGGAAGTTTTTGTAGAGTCCTTAAAGAAAATTCCCGGCATGACCAGCATTTATACCAATTCCAATATGCAAAAAACCAATGTGATTTTGGGTAAGGAAAGCAGGGTCCTTTGGGGAGAGCCTGTCATTCATGATGTGATTCACAGACGAAGCCTGGAGGAAATTAACAGTGGAAAGGACAGCATGGCAAAGGACAGAGAGGGAATTACCTTTGCTATTTCTCCGCTTTCTTTTTATCAGGTAAATCCGGTACAGACAGAAAAGCTGTATAGTCTTGCCTTAGAGTATGCGGGTCTTACGGGAACAGAAACTGTTTGGGATTTGTATTGTGGTATTGGTACTATCAGTCTGTTTATGGCGCAGCGTGCAAAAAAGGTGTACGGTGTAGAAATTGTACCGGAGGCTATTGAAGATGCAAAGCGTAATGCAAAAAATAACGGTATCACCAATGCTTCCTTTTTTGTCGGAAAGGCAGAAGAGGTGTTACCGGACTTTTATAAAAATGCCTCTGATACAGACATGCTGCACCCGGATGTCATTTGTGTAGACCCGCCCAGAAAGGGCTGCGATGAAGCCTGCTTACAGACCATGGTGCAAATGCAGCCTAAGAAAATCGTTTATGTCAGCTGCGACAGTGCAACGCTTGCCCGTGATGCCAGGTACCTTTGTGAGCATGGCTACGAGCTTGTAAAAATAAGGCCTGTGGACCAGTTCGGGCATACCACGCATGTAGAGACGGTATGCCTATTGTCCAAACTCCATGAAGCGAAGCATCACGTAATGTAACGGTGGATATGGATGAGGTGGACTATTACATCTGCGGAGAGTAAGGCGACATATGAGGAAATTAAGAAATATGTTGCTGAGAATAATGATGGGATGAAGGTATCTAACCTTTATATTGCGCAGGTGAAGCGAAAATGTGGCATTGAATTGGCAGAGAATTTTAATCTTCCAAAGTCGGAGGATTCTAGGCAACCACAGTGTCCGCAGGAGAAAGAGGATGCAATTATTGAGGCTTTGAAGGCGTTTCAGATGATATAGAAGTAATAGGGTTGGTGATATGATATAGAACACTTGAGATAAACGCTTCGTGCGAAATACACATAAAAGAAGGACAGTTAGAGGTAACATCTGATACTGGTGTTGCATTGATTCCAATAGAGGATTTAAGTCAGAATAAGGTTTCACTTATGACATTAGATGAAAAATATTTACCAACAGCAATTGTGCTTCCGTTTGAAGGGCATGCGAGGCAGTCAAAGTTAATGCATGCACAGGTTTCCCAAAGTAGTGATGTATATTTGGATTTATGGCTTCAGATTATAAATCAAAATGTAAGCAATCAAGCCAAAGCATTATCTATTATGGGTATGCTGTTATAAGAAGTTATATTGCCAGAAGTTTAGTAGCGGCAGGATTTCATCCTACATTTGGAATACATCATGATAACCAACTTAACGCTTTTAATCTGGCTGATGATCTTATAGAACCATATAGAGCTATGGTGGATATAGTAGCACATGACAATATTGGTTCAAATATACAGCTCTCTAAAAATGAAAGAAGAGAAATTGCGCATGTATTACATAATGCATACATGATAGATGGTGTAAAAGTAAATGTAATGTCAGCTATTGATATGATGGTCGAAAGCCTAAAGAGAATTATTTTGGATAACAGAGACGAGAAACTAATTCTTCCAACAGTTTTGCCAATAGAGAGTATGGAAGGTATTACAGAATGAGGTTAATAGCAATACTAAGTCCTACAGATAAGTGGGGTACAAAGACTGAATATACGAAGCTTCGAAAATTCCTATTAAAGGATGGTTATATACGAATTGCCCCAGAGGTATTTATGCATGTAGTACAGAATAGAAAAGCTTCTGAAAAGCATTACCGGAGAATTGATGAAGTTAAACCTAAAACAGGTGTTGTAAGATTATTAAGGCTCACAGAGAGGCAATATAATAATATTTATATGGTCATTGGGGAACCGGATTATCAAGAAAAAAAGTTGGAGTAAACTGTCATATTATGATATAATAAGCTTCGTAAAGAAAAAATGTATTTTTGAAATCTATATATAGTACAATGGGCTTTATAAAATACAAGATGTAATACTTGAATGATCCGCCCAAAATGGTGCATCGTTCAACATAAGCGTAACAGTTCGTTCCATATTTTGAACGTAAAAGAGGTTAATAATACACTCTACATTTTGATGGAGGAATATAATGGATGAAAAAAAATATGAACCATTTTCACATCCGAGATGGAATGATATTCCTAAAGCTTATGTAACAGGATATAAACCATTGACGGAAGAAGAAAAAGAAAAAGCAGATGCTGAATTAGAAGCTCTGATTGAAAGAGACCAGAAATGGAAAAAGAAACAAAAGAAAAAATAAGAAATAATATTTATCAAGGTAACTGAGAGATTGCACTGAAAAGTGTAGTCTCTTTTTAATTACAAAAAAATAGGAGGATACCAAATGGAAAACGAATTAACTAATGTAGCAACAAATACTGAAACAACTGATGTGGAAAAGAATGGTGCAGCTGTAAGTGATACTTCCACTACTGCTGCAAAGTATGAGAAAGAAAAGAAGGCAGCAGTGGAAGAGGCTGTAAAAAGGAACGTATGTCTGCTGAAGAAAAAGCGAAGTACGAGACAGAACAGAGAGAGGCGGCCATTGCTAAGAGAGAAAAAGAAATTTTTCAACGTGAGCTTAAGGCAGAAACAAAGGGAATGCTTTCTAAAGCTAATCTTCCGACTTCTTTTACTGAATTCATTATTGGAGCTGATACAGAGTCAACACAGAAAAATGTGGACGCTTTAAAAGATGCATTTGACAAGGCAGTGCAGAAACAGGTAGAAGCAAGATTAAAGGGTAAAACACCAAAAACAGGAAGTGGTTCTGGAAGTAGCTCTGAAAGTCTTGAATGACCCGCCCAAAATGGTGCATCGTTCAACTTTGGGAAAATGAATAATATAATATCAGATTATATTAAAAAAGCGTTCAATCTAG
>CAMBAN010000073.1 GCA_945864145.1 uncultured Lachnospiraceae bacterium
AAAATAAAAAGGATACTGAATCACTTCAATACCCTTTTATGGTAAAATTTCATTACCATATATGGTGGAGAAGAAATTGATGCAAGAGAAAGTATGTGGCGGTTTAATTCAAAATTCAATGTATTTATTTCAAAAGACAGCTGGATATATTAAAGGGATTAGCAAATTATAATAAGAAAACAGAGGAAGAAAAGAAAGACATACATCATCTTGCAGATAAGATAGAAAAATCAGTAGGAGAAATCAAAAGCACAGAAAAGGAATACGAAGGTAATTTGGAATATCTAAGATTTGGTATAAAATTATGGGATGATGGGAAAGTGACTTATTACGCTAACTATAAAGGCTGTGAAAATCCGGATGGAATCATGGAAGGTAGTGCAGATGAGCTACTGAAAATGTTACAGTCTAAATCATAAAAGAATAGAAAAGGCTTTCCTGTTGGTGTTGCATCGAAAAAAACTAACCGATTCAATTCCGGTGAAAATTTTTGGCTTTTTTGAGTTTTTTGACATCGGGAATAGTTGAGGACCCTGATTTCGATGATTGTGACTCGATTTGAATAGGCACCGGGTGACTAAAAGTTGCCTATGCATAGGAGTTGACCTGACATGCATGCTTTTTACTTCAAAATATACCCCTCACTGAAAAAAAGATATTAGTATAAGTTATATCAAATATAAATAATATTGATTTTACTTATGAATAAAAATGCGTTATGATGGAAGTACAAACGAGAACTTTTCATGGAGGGAATACAATGGTAAAAGCAGTAGTTGGAGCCAATTGGGGCGATGAAGGAAAAGGAAAAATCACTGATATGCTTGCAAAAGAAGCGGATATTATCGTTCGTTTTCAGGGTGGTGCAAATGCAGGACATACTATCGTAAATAATTACGGAAAGTTTGCACTTCATACCTTGCCATCAGGCGTATTTTATAATCATACAACAAGTATTATTGGAAATGGTGTGGCATTGAACATTCCTGTTTTAATAAAGGAAATCAACTCTATTACAGACAGAAACGTACCAATGCCTAAGATTTTGGTATCAGACAGAGCACAGATGGTTATGCCTTACCACGTGTTATTTGACCAGTACGAAGAGGAAAGATTAGGCGGTAAGTCTTTTGGCTCTACAAAGTCAGGAATCGCACCTTTCTATTCGGATAAATATGCAAAAATCGGTTTTCAGGTAAGTGAGTTATTCGATGAAGAACTTTTGAAGGAAAAAGTAGAACGTGTTTGTGAACAGAAAAATGTTATTTTAGAGCATCTGTATCATAAGCCTGCCATTGTTCCTTCTGAATTATTAGAGACTTTACATGAGTATCGTGACATGATTGCTCCATTTGTATGTGACGTTTCAGCATTTTTAGACAAGGCAATCAAAGAAGGTAAGAATATTTTATTAGAGGGACAGTTAGGTACTTTGAAAGACCCGGATCATGGTATTTACCCAATGGTTACTTCTTCTTCTACTTTAGCAGCTTATGGTGCTATCGGAGCAGGAATTCCACCATACGAAATCAAAGAGATTTATACAGTATGTAAGGCTTATTCTTCTGCAGTTGGTGCAGGTGCATTTGTTTCTGAAATCTTTGGTGAGGAAGCAGATGAATTAAGAAGAAGAGGAGGAGACGGTGGAGAGTACGGTGCTACAACAGGTCGTCCAAGAAGAATGGGATGGTTTGACTGTGTGGCTTCTAAATACGGCTGCCGTTTACAGGGTACAACAGATGTCTGCTTCACTGTATTGGATGTATTAGGATATCTCGATGAAATTCCTGTTTGCGTAGGATACGAAATTGACGGCGAAGTAACGACAGACTTCCCGGTAACCTGCAAGCTTGAAAAAGCAAAACCTGTATTAAAGACACTTCCTGGCTGGAAAACAGATATCAGAGGTATCAAAAATTACGAAGACCTTCCAGAGAACTGCCGTAAGTATGTAGAGTTTATCGAAGAACAGATTGGATACCCAATCACCTTAGTAAGTAACGGTCCTTCCCGTGATGATATCATTTATAGAAAGAGTCCGTTGAAAAAATAACGTAAAGGTTATGTAAAAAATTTATAAGAAATTACTTGCATATTGTCATAAAAAGTAGTATGATTTCATATGCGTAAGAATTAAGGTCAATGACGGTCGTTCCCTGTTATTGACCTTTATTTGAAAATCGTGTTCTATTATTGGTAAATAGACCAAAGGAGGAGAAATCAAAATGAAGAAGAAAGTTTTATCACTTGTTTTAGCTTCAAGCATGGTTGTTTCTTTAGCAGCTTGTGGAAGTTCTGAAACAACAACAGAAACTACTACTACAGAGACAGCTACAACAGAAGCAGCAGCTGAAACAACAGAGGCAGCTACAACAGAAGTAGCAGCTGAAGAAACAGCTACAGTAGAAGGAAAAATCGCTATGATTACAGACTCAGGCGATATCACAGATGAGTCCTTCAACCAGATTACATGGGAAACATGTGTTGCTTACGGTGAAGCAAACGGAATCGAAACAGAGTATTACAAACCAGCAGAAGATACAGACGAAGAAAGAATTAACTCTATCGACTTAGCAATCAACGAAGGTGCTAACGTAATCGTTATGCCAGGTTACTTATTTGGACCTGCAATCGCTGAAGAGCAGGATTTATATCCAGATGTAACTTTCATCGCAGTTGACGTTACAGAGTTCGACGTTGTTAACCTTGCTGGCGAAAGCAAAGGAATCAATGACAACGTATATATTTGTTCTTTCCAGGAAGAACAGGCTGGTTATTTAGCAGGTTATGCAGCTGTTAAGGATGGCTATACAAAGCTTGGTTTCCTTGGCGGTATCGCAGTTCCAGCTGTTATTCGTTACGGCTTTGGTTATATCCAGGGTATCAACGATGCAGCAGAAGAGCTTGGTGTTGATGTAGACGTTAAGTACTACTACGGTGGACAGTTCTACGGCGATGATACAATCACAGCTCGTATGGAAGGCTGGTATGCTGATGGAACAGAAATCGTATTTGCTTGTGGTGGTGGTATTTACACATCTGCTGTAGATGCAGCTGCTGAATACGACGGAAAAGTTATCGGTGTAGACGTTGACCAGCATCCAATCATTGGTGATGCTTGTGTAACTTCAGCTATGAAGGGTCTTGGTTCAGCTGTAACAACTGCATTAGATGCTTACTTTGCAGGTAACTGGGCTTCAATCGGCGGAAAGTCTGAGCAGCTTGGTTTAACACAGGGTGATTACCTTGGACTTCCTACAGACGAAGAATCTTGGGGATTCAAGACATTTACAACTGATGAGTACGAGACTGTATTAGCAGGCGTTAAGGATGGTTCTATCAAAGTATCTAACGATACAGAGAATCAGCCGGAAGTTGGCGCACATGTTACTGTAACATATATCGACTAATCATATTTTGTCCAAAAAGGGAAGAGAATTCATTCTCTTCCCTTTTTTTTTACTTATGAAAATGCTATACTAATGTATATAGTGCTGCCAAGTGAATTGTCAGTGAAAATCGGAACAGACAAAAAACGAAGAAAAGGAATAGAAACCATGGAAAATGATTACATTATTGAGATGCTAAACATCACAAAAGAATTTCCGGGAATCAAGGCTAATGATAATATTACCTTGCAATTAAAAAGAGGAGAAATTCATGCTCTTTTAGGAGAGAATGGTGCAGGTAAGTCTACTTTGATGAGTATTTTGTTCGGACTTTACCAACCAACGTCCGGAGTTATCAAAAAGGATGGCAAAGAAGTACAGATTAATACCCCAAATGATGCAAATGACTTAAATATTGGTATGGTGCATCAGCATTTTAAATTAGTAGAGTGCTTTTCTGTATTAGATAATATTATCCTTGGTGTTGAACCAACAAAAGGAATCTTTTTGGAGAAGAAAGGTGCAAGACAGAAAGTAATGGAATTAAGCGATAAGTACGGTCTGATGGTAGATCCGGATGCGCTTGTTTCGGATATTACTGTTGGTATGCAGCAAAGAACAGAAATTTTAAAGATGTTATATCGCGATAATGAGGTTTTGATTTTTGATGAGCCAACAGCAGTTCTGACACCACAGGAAATCGAAGAACTGATGAAGATTATGAAAAATCTTGCAAAAGAAGGAAAATCCATTTTATTCATTACACATAAGCTGAATGAGATTATGGAAGTTGCTGACCGTTGTACGATTTTGCGTAAAGGTAAGTATGTAGGAACTGTAGACGTAAAGAATACTACAAAAGAAGAGCTTTCTAAGATGATGGTTGGTAGAAATGTAAACTTCTCTGTAGATAAAAAACCGGCCACACCAGGTGAAACTGTATTAAAGGTTGAACATATGGTAGTGCCAAGCAAAGCACATGCAAACAATGCTGTAAAGGATATTTCTTTTAATGTGCGTAAAGGCGAAATCGTATGTATTGCTGGTATTGACGGAAATGGACAAAGTGAGTTCGTACAGGGTTTAACCGGCTTAGAGAAAATGAGCAGTGGTAAGATTACCTTTAATGGAAAAGATATTACCAATGCTACGATTCGTGAGAAATCCAAGCTTGGTATGAGCCATATTCCTGAAGACCGTCATAAGCATGGTTTAGTGCTTGATTATTCTTTAGAGCAGAATATGGTGCTACAACGTTACTATGAACCACAATTCCAGAACGCAGGTTTTATCAAAACAAAGGAAGTACGCAAATACGCAGAAAAATTGATTGAACAGTATGATGTACGTAGTGGTCAGGGACCAATTACAATAGCAAGAAGTATGTCAGGTGGTAATCAGCAGAAAGCAATTATTGCTCGTGAAATTGATAAAAATCCGGAACTTTTAGTAGCAGTACAGCCCACAAGAGGATTGGATGTAGGTGCGATTGAGTATATTCATAGTCAGTTAGTTGCGCAACGTGACAGCGGAAAAGCAGTGCTTTTGGTTTCCTTAGAGTTAGACGAGGTTATGGATGTTTCAGACCGTATCCTTGTTATGTACGAGGGAGAACTGGTTGGTCAGCTTGACCCGAAGAAAATTACAGTAGAAGAATTAGGATTGTATATGGCAGGCGCAAAGCGAGACGAAGTTCCTGCAGAAGTATAAGACGATATTTTAGGAAAGGTATGGTATCAAAATGAGTGAAAAGAAAAAGGACGTCCTTTTGTCCATCGGTGCTTCTCTTCTATGTATCGTAATTGGACTTTTTGTTGGACTGATTATTCTGTTTTGTATTAATTCTGAAAACGCAATAGATGGTTTTATTCGTATTGTAAAAGGTGGCTTTTATTTAGCACCAAAGGGAATTGGTAGTGAGATTTCTCAGGCAGCACCATTGATTATGACAGGTCTTTCCGTAGCATTTGCTTTTAAGACAGGTCTGTTCAATATCGGGGCAGCCGGACAATATACCGTAGGTGTATTTGGTGCCTTGTTTTTTGGTATTATTTTGCATATGCCGTGGTATGTATGCTTATTGGCTGCTATGGTATTCGGTGCAATCTGGGGTGCTGTTCCAGGATTTTTTAAAGCATATTTTAATGTAAATGAAGTAATTACATCTATTATGTTTAACTGGATTGGTTTATATCTGGTAAATGAGTTGATGTATAATACAATAAAAGGCATGTACGACCAAAAGACAACAAGAACTTACAAATTGAGTGCTGTTTCTCCACAGTCCGTTATTCCGGACCTGGGTATGAATAGCATTTTTAAAACAAGTTCTACTACAATTGCTATTTTCATAGCTATCGCTATTGCCATTATTATGTACATTATCTTAAATATGACTACTTTTGGTTATGAATTAAAGGCATGTGGTTTCAATAAGGATGCTGCAAAGTATGCAGGTATTAATGAGAAGAGAAATATTGTACTTTCCATGACAATTTCCGGTGCACTGGCAGGAATCGGTGCAGGCTTATATTATCTTTCCGGTGCTGCCGAGTGGAATCCACAGGTTGCCACAGCACTTCCGGCAATTGGTTTTAACGGTATCCCTGTTGCTTTACTTGCATTAAGTAATCCAATTGGTGTTGTCTTTGCGGCTATATTTGTTGCACATATTTCCGTAGGAGGTTCGTACTTGCCAACCAAGTATTATCAGCCTGAAATTGCAGACTTTATTGTTGCGGTTATTATTTATCTTTGTGCTTTCGTTATGCTCTTTAAGGGTATTGTTATGAACTTACTTCGTAAAAAGACCAAAAAATCTGAGCATGCAGGAAAGGAGGTAAAATAATAATGTTCTTATTATTGAAATTTACACTACTTTATGCAGTTGTTTTGATGCTTGTAGCCCTTGGCGGTATGTTCTCAGAGCGAAGCGGTGTCATTAATATCGCATTAGAGGGTATTATGGCAATTGGCGGTCTGGCAGGTGTATTCGTACTTTCTTTGTTTGGAGAGACTTTACCGGCGCCGGCATTGGTAGCTATTTCCATGTTGGCAAGTATTGTTGCCGGTATGCTGTATTCCTTGCTATTGGGATTTTCAGCAATTACCTTAAAAGCAGACCAGACAATTGGTGGTACAGCATTAAATATGATGGCTACAGCGATTGCAATTGTTATTGTAAAAGCATTTAATAACTCTTCAGCTGCAGGAAATGGTGCGGCTTCAGCAAAGTTAACTTATAGCAACTCTGCATTTATTTATAAAATAGGACCTGTAACCATCAATATTTTCCTGATTGTTGGTATTGTTATTTTAGTTTGCAGTTATGTATTCCTCTTTAAGACAAAATGGGGCTTAAGACTTCGCTCTTGCGGTGAGCATCCACAGGCTGCTGACTCTGTAGGTATCAACGTTTATCAGTGGAGATATACAGGCGTTATGATTTCCGGCGCTTTAGGTGGTCTTGGTGGATTTGCCTACATTGTACCATCTGTTACAACCTGGAATTTCGAAGTTGGTGTTGCCGGTGCAGGTTTCCTTGCATTAGCAGTTATGATTTTTGGTCAGTGGAAGCCATATCGTATTGCCGGTGCGGCTGTATTCTTTGCAGTATTCCGTTCTCTTGCTAATATTGCAGATTCTACCGTATTAGCAAATCTTGGCTGGTCAAAGAATATTTACAGTATGATGCCGTTTATTGCATCTATGATTATTTTGGCCTTTACCTCTAAAAACTCTGCAGCTCCAAAGGCAGAGGGAATTCCTTATGATAAGGGACAGAGATAGAAAAATAGGAAAAGCGTTAAAAACCTTCAAAGCAGGGAAAACTCTGTTTTGGAGGTTTTATACGTAAAGAAAGGAAGATACCATACCTATGACCTTAAACTGCAATATGGAGTATTACAGAGTTTTCTACTATGTGGCAAAGGCACAAAGCCTGACAGTGGCAGCAAAAGAATTATCTATTACACAACCGGCCGTAAGTCAGGCTATGAAACAGTTAGAAGAGGCACTTCATACGAAGCTGTTCACGAGAGCGTCTAAAGGGATAAAACTGACCAAGGAAGGAGAACTTCTCTTTTCTTATGTGGCCCGTGGCTATGAACAGATTGCGCTTGGTGAGCAAAAACTGATGAAGATGCAGAATATGGAACTTGGAGAAGTGAGAATCGGTGCAAGCGATATGACACTGCAGTATTATTTGTTGCCATATTTGGAAAAATTTCATGAGCAGTATCCAAAAATCAAAGTTGTGGTGACAAATGGACCAACACCGGAAACTCTAAAAAACCTGGAGGAAGGAAAAATAGATTTTGGTGTGGTAAGTGCTCCTTTTTCCTATAATAAGGAAAGCTTGGCGGTAAAACCGGTCAGACAAATTGAAGACATTTTTGTGGCAGGTAGAAAATTTATTCCGTACAAAAATAGAATGCTTGATTTTTCACAACTGGAAGAACTGCCTTTGATTTGTTTGGAAAAGAACACCTCAAGTAGGACCTATATGGAGGAGTTTTTAAAAGGAAATCAGGTAGAACTTAATCCGGAGTTTGAGTTAGCTACCAGCGAAATGATTGTACAGTTTGCAATTAGAAATTTGGGTGTAGGCTGTGTGGTAAAGGATTTTGCCATGGAAGCAATAGAAAAAGGGACTTTATTTGAATTACGATTCAACAAAATGATCCCCAAAAGAGAATTTTGCCTGGTCATGCACAAAAAAAGCCCACTGCCTGTTGCAGCGGGAAAGCTTTTAGATATTATTTTATAAGTTATGCTTTTCGGACTCCATTGCCTGTGCCAGTTCTTCTTCCGTAAAGACCTGATGTTCAGGATTTGATTTGATGGAAGGTACATCATCGCTGGCATTCGGGAACAGTTCGGCCATGGTGTGCTTTCCTTTTATTTTACCATAGCATAATAAAAATAGCCAGGCAAGAAGTGGTAATGCAATGATAGCAGCAAAAAAAGCAAAAAATAAATTTCTGGAATCAGCAGTAGTAGTAAACGCCGAAATAATAAAACCAATAATCAAGGCAGCAATACATAGCAAGGCTACAATTGCAGCGATTTGTTTTGTCTTTTTCATAGAAACCTCCAATTATTATCCTAATGATGTTTATTATAGGATGTGGGAAAAGGAAAAACAAGTATTTATTCTTTGACTTTCTGAAACTTTTAGTATATACTATTGCCGTATGACGAGACACACGTGTAGCGTGTAGGCACAGAATAAGCCGAAGAGTGCACAGCACTCAAAGATGAAAGGATGAAAGTAACATGGCAAAGAAAAAGACATTGTTAGAAAAATGGAGAGCAAAGGCTTATAATGAACAGGCTGATAAGGAAAAGCTTCAGAAGCTTTGGGTTGCATATTTCCAGAAAGAAAAAGAGATTTATCAAGAGCTTTTAAAGAATCCTGATGAAGAAGTAAAGGGTACTGTAAAGGAACTTGCTGATAAATATAAAGTAGATGTTATGACAATGACAGGTTTCTTAGATGGTATCAATGACAGCTTAAAGGAAGCAAATCCTATTGAGACTATGGAAGAAGAAACAGAAGTAAGCTTAGCATTTGATAAAGAATTGTTATATAAGAACATGGTAGCTGCAGAAGCAGACTGGTTATATAATCTTGAAGAGTGGGATGCAATCTTTGATGCAGATAAGAAGAAGGCTCTTTATAAAGAACAGAAGTCTTCTACTACAATTGTAAAAGACGCAAAGATTTATCCAAACGATCCATGTCCATGCGGAAGTGGAAAGAAGTACAAAAAATGTTGTGGAAAGAATAAGTAAATAAACTATTTACTTTTCAAAAGAGCAGGCATATAATAAATTTAGCGATTATGTTAATACGTTGAAGAGAAGAGTAAAATATGGAACTGTAACAGAGAGGAATACGATATGCTGAAAGTATTCTTACAGAAAATATTTGAAAACCACCTCTGAGTGACCCTAATACGGTCCGGTGATTCCGTTATCATCTATAAGTGGTCTGTGTGAAATAGAATTTTGACACAGGCAAGCAGGGTGGAACCGCGATTACTCGTCCCATGCATTACGTTACAGTAGTGTATGGGATTTTTTATTTCTCATGATAATAGAAAAGGAGATATGTTATGAAAATTACATTGAAGGATGGCTCAGTAAAAGAGTATCAGGAAGCAAAATCTATTTATGACATCGCAAAAGACATTAGCGAAGGCTTAGCAAGAGTTGCTTGCGCCGGAGAAGTAAACGGAAAGGTTATGGATTTAAGAACAGTTCTTTCAGAGGATTGCGAGTTAAATATTGTAACAGCAAGCGATCCAGAAGGATTAACTGTTATCAGACATACAACTTCTCATATTCTTGCAGAAGCAGTAAAAAGACTCTTCCCAAATGCAAAGGTTACAATTGGACCTGCAATTGAGGATGGCTTCTACTATGATTTTGATGCAGAGCCTTTCTCTAGAGAGGATTTAGATAAAATAGAAGCAGAAATGAAGAAAATCATTAAAGAAGGTCATGAAATTACAAGATTTACTCTTCCAAGAGAAGAAGCAGTCAAATTCATGCAGGAAAAAGGCGAGCCATTTAAGGTTGAGCTGATTGAAGATTTACCAGAAGGCTCAGAAATTTCCTTCTATGACCAGGGTGGATTTGTAGACCTTTGTGCAGGACCACACTTAATGAGCACAAAAAATATCAAAGCATTTAAGTTAATTACTTCTTCTATGGCTTATTGGAGAGGTGATTCCAATAAAGCAAGATTACAGAGAATTTATGGTACTGCCTTTAACAAAAAAGAAGAATTGGCAGCACATTTGGAAAAATTAGAGGATGCAAAGCGTCGCGACCATAACAAGCTTGGAAGAGAAATGGAGTTGTTTACAACAGTAGACGTTATCGGCCAGGGATTACCACTTCTGTTACCAAAGGGAACAAAAATGATTATGAAAATGCAGAGATGGATTGAAGACCTTGAAGATAAAGAGTGGGGTTATGTACGTACCAAAACTCCATTAATGGCAAAATCTGACTTGTATAAGATTTCAGGACACTGGGATCACTATAAGGATGGTATGTTTGTTTTAGGTGATGAAGAAGTAGATAAAGAAGTATTTGCACTTCGTCCTATGACTTGCCCATTCCAGTATTACGTATTCAAAAATTCACAGAAATCTTATCGTGACCTTCCATATAGAATGGGTGAAACTTCTACACTGTTTCGTGCAGAGGATTCTGGTGAGATGCATGGTTTGACACGTGTTCGTCAGTTTACTATTTCAGAAGGACATTTAATTGTAAGACCGGATCAGATGGAAGCAGAGTTTAAGGACTGTATTGCACATGCAAAATATGTATTGTCTGTTTTAGGCTTGGAAGAGGATGTAACCTATCATCTGTCAAAATGGGATCCATCTAACAAGACAAAGTACATTGGAGATCCGGAAGTTTGGGAATACACAGAGGGTGCAATCCGCAAGATGTTAACAGAGTTAGATATCAAATTTACAGAGGACGTTGGAGAAGCAGCTTTCTACGGACCAAAGGTAGATATTAACGCAAAGAATGTATATGGAAAAGAAGATACTATGATTACTATTCAGTGGGATGCACTTCTTGCAGAACAGTTTGATATGTATTATATTGACCAGAATGGTGACAAAGTAAGACCATATATTATCCATAGAACATCTCTTGGATGCTATGAAAGAACTTTAGCTAGGTTAATTGAAAAATATGCAGGAAAATAACCAACATGGCTTTTCACGGAACAGGTTCGTGTACTTCCAATTTCAGAGAAGTATGCAGAATATGCAGATAAGGTTTGCAAAGAATTAACAGCAAATGGTGTAGATGCAACTGTTGATAATCGTTCAGAGAAAATCGGCTTTAAGATTAGAGAAGCAAGACTTGATAAGCTTCCGTATTGGTTAGTAGTAGGACAGCAGGAAGAAGAACAGGGATTAGTAGCAGTAAGCTCAAGATTTGCAGGAAACGAAGGACAGAAACCATTATCAGAGTTTATCGAGCAGATTTGCAAAGAAATTCGTACAAAGGAAATCCGTAAGGAAGTTGCAGAAGAAGAAAAGAAATAAAGAATAAAAAAAGAAAAAATGCACATAGTAATCCTTGTAGTCTGCAGGTAAGCAGAATAGAAGGAGGAACAATATGGCAATGTTAACATGTGGTGCAGAAAATTGTACCTATAACAAAGACAGCTTATGTTGTAAGGGAGATATCATGGTAGGTGGTAAACAGGCACAGAATAGTGAAAACACCTGCTGTGACAGCTTCCGTGAAAAAAAGTGCGGATGTAATTCTTTAACAAGCTCAACTGCGCATCCAAGCTCTACCATCAGTATTGATTGTGAAGCAGTGAAATGTGTGTATAACACAGATTACAGATGCAAAGCAGAAAAGGTTGATATTAAGGGAAATACAGCTTGTAAAGCCGAAGATACCATATGTGCAACCTTTAAAGAAAAATAAATATTGTAAAAAATGAAAAAGTAATTGACGTCATTAGAGTTGTGTGATACACTTTTAATGTTTGAAAAAACATATGAGTCAAGCAGAGTATCCACTCTCACCCTGTGGCAATTGGGCTTACAGGCGTCAATATATCGCAAAATTGTGGTTTTTTAGTGGATAGTTATGCTATCCACTTTTTTATATTTTCTTATTTTCTTATGGAGGTGTAAGGTTATTAGCGATTTATTGATTAACGAACAAATCAGAGACAAAGAAGTACGTGTTATTGGCGAGGATGGAGAGCAGCTCGGTATCATGTCTCCTCGCGATGCTATGAAGTTAGCAGAAGAGGCAGGCGTGGATTTAGTAAAGATTGCTCCAACAGCAAAGCCACCTGTATGTAAAATTGTTGATTATGGTAAGTTCAAGTATGAACAGATTAGAAAAGAGAAAGAAGCAAAAAAGAAGCAAAGAGTAATCGACGTGAAAGAGATTCGTTTATCTCCAAATATTGATACTAATGACTTAAACACCAAGATGAATGCCGCTCGCAAGTTCCTTGCAAAGGGTGATAAAGTAAAAGTTACCCTTCGTTTCAGAGGACGTGAAATGGCACATATGCAGAATAGTAAACATATTCTTGTGGAGTTTGGTGAGAAACTGAGCGATATTGCAGTCGTTGAGAAAGAGCCAAAGGTTGAAGGAAGAAGCATGACAATGTTTTTAGCTGAAAAAAGATAGGTAATTAATCTATCCAGTTAAAATAGTAGGTATTATTGAGTTTAGGAGGAATATTAGCTATGCCGAAAATGAAAACAAGCAGAGCAGCTGCAAAACGTTTTAAAGTAACAGGAACAGGTAAATTAAAGAGAGCAAAAGCTTACAAGAGCCATATCTTAACAAAGAAGACAACTAAGAGAAAGAGAAATCTTAGAAAGCCAGCTATTACTGATGCAACTAATGTTAAGAATATGAAGAAGATTTTACCATATTTATAAGTTATAGTTAGGAGGATTTAAGAAATGGCAAGAATTAAAGGTGGCTTAAACCATAAAAAAAGAGCAAATAGAACATTAAAACTTGCAAAAGGTTATAGAGGAGCAAGAAGTAAGCAGTATAGAGTTGCTAAGCAGTCAGTAATGAGAGCTTTAACATCTTCATACGCTGGTAGAAAAGAAAGAAAGCGTCAGTTTAGACAGTTATGGATTGCTCGTATCAATGCTGCAGCTAGAATGAACGGTTTATCATACAGCAAATTCATGTATGGTTTAAAATTAGCTGGTGTTGAAATGAACAGAAAGATGTTAGCTGAAATGGCAGTTAATGACGCTGAAGGCTTCAAGACACTTGCTGAGTTAGCAAAGACTAAGCTTGCATAAATTTTGAATGTGTATACCTCGGAAATAAATTTCCGGGGTATTTTTTTCGTATATCTGTTACAAGACAATGGTACATTTCGGAAAAAGGTATACAAAAGGAGAAAAGATATGGAAGATACCAAAGTAGTGCGTAGGCATATTCGTTTTACAGGACGCGTGCAAGGTGTTGGATTTCGCTATCGTGCAAAATATGCTGCAAATGGTATGGGAATAACAGGTTGGGCACGTAAT
>CAMBAN010000074.1 GCA_945864145.1 uncultured Lachnospiraceae bacterium
CTCCATTGCAAACATATCTACTGTACAATCTGCAATTATTCTTGTAATCATATTAATAACCATGCCTTTCCATATGCTTGACTTTTTCATTCCTGCAAGCTAATATACGTTTGTATCTTTTGATACTAAAGTATCATTATCAATATATGGATTACTTATGTCAATATATGGAAACATATCTGATACGTTTTGGCAAAATAGTATCATTATATGGAAAACAGAAAGGAAACTCATGGCACGTAGAAATAAAAGTACGGAATTTTTAAAGGAATGTATCGCAGATGCCTTATTAAAGCTGATGGAGGAAAAGACTCTTTCACAAATCACAGTTCTTGAAATCACAAATACAGCAGGTGTTGGCAGAGCAACTTTTTTCAGACATTTTTCCTCTAAAGAAGATGTGCTTACCTTCAAATTACTGCTTTTATGGGAGCGTTGGGCACAAGAACATGAATTAATAGATATCAGTAAATTTTCTTTATATACCACGAAGGAACTTTTTTCCTTCAATCTCTCTATCAAGCCTCTCCTCCAAAAGCTCTATACCGAAAATTTACAAAATTGCGTTTATGATGCTTTCTCTAACATCATGGCACCACAATTTGGCTCTGACGTTGTACAATGTTATGCCAATCGTTTTTATACCTATGGATGTTTTGCAATGGTTGATGAATGGATAAAAAGAGGATTTTTGGAAACACCTGAGCAGATGGCTGACATTATCATTCATGAAATTGTCGGAAAAAATGTCACCTTAACAGAAAAAGAGGAACAAGCTTAAGCCTGTCCCTCAAACATAGGTACCACACTTCCTGCAAAAGGAAGTACATATACATCTTTTCCCGTAAAATCAATTTGATTTAATAAAGTCTGTAAATTATCTGAAGCTTCTATTCCCATTGGTTTTACCATCTCAGGTGACAGTTGTGTCAGAGTATACACATGCTCTGCCTTATTTAACTGCTCTACTGTCAGATAAAAGATATAACCTCCAATCGTAAAATCAGCACGTAGTGAAGCATCCAAATGTCCCTCTGTCAACGGTTTTAGCCAGTTGAAATAGTCAGGGGCACCTCCTCCTTCCGGACATTTACATGCCCAAAGCATGGTTCCTCCCGGTTTTAAGGCTCTCATGGCATTTAACATACCCTTACAGCCCTGATACAGATTCATATCTTTTGGATAGCCTCCTGTTGAACAAACAACAATATCAGCCTGTTTTTCGATTTCTATTTCATAACATTTCCTTTGATAATCACAGCTGGCTTTCCAGGCTTCATCCAGTTTTCCACCAAAAATGCCACTATGTACACCAGTGGAGCTTACAACAAGATTAATGCTGAAAGCAACCTCCACGAGTGCTGCTGCCTCTGCCATATCTTCATGAATTGGATTATCCTTTAGCAGACAACAGCCTACTCTTGCATCTGACATAGCTTTATTCGGGTCAAGGGCTCTGCTGTGGTTTTGTCTGATGGTCTCTCTTCCTGCCACACCCGGTAACAGATTTTTTCTGCCACCACCAAATCCTGCCATCATATGATGTACTGTGCCACCAACGACAATTACCTTACGACCAACTACCAGCTTATTGACCTCTACCTTTGTGCCTCTTGAGGTTGTTCCCACATAGACCAGATCCGGTGCATCACAATCATGGTCTACTACCTGCACTTTGTCACATACTTCCCGTGAACAGATTTTTACAAGCTCTTGTGGCGTAGAATGTCTGTGTGTACCAAGTGCAATCACGACAACCATATTTTCATAAGGTACTTGTATTTCTTCATGCAGATAATTTACCAAAAGAGGCATGATTTTATCCTGATGCATCCAGCTTCTGGTAATATCGCTCACTACAATCGTTACCTTATCAGTTTCATTTATCGCTTCCTTTAAGGTTACACCACCATAAGCTTCATCGGTAACTGCATGTAAAAATGCTTCCTGTACATCATCTATTTCCTCCATCTGACGAGGTAAAATCGTCTCAATAGAGGCTGCATTTTTTATCTCAACCGAAACGGTATCTTCTCCATATTTTAATTGTACTACTTCATTCATAGCTCTATCCATACCCTTCTTATAGTACTGCCGCACCTGCAATCAGGCACAAAATACATACTGCACAAATGCCATCCTGTAAGCCAAAAGGATATTCCTTATAGCCACTTTTTACTGTTCTTAAATGGAATCCTCTCAGCTCTGCACTAACAGCACCGGAGTCTACCTTTTTTAAGCTTGAAATCAAAAGGGGAACAAAAAGCGGAGCAATTAAACTCATTTTCTTAAAAAAATTCTTTGTGTCATATTCCACGCCTCTTGCTTTCTGTGCATCCTCGATATCATGAAACTCTGTTGTAAATAATGGTACAAAACGAAACGCTGTTGTAACTATAAAAGCATATTTGTATGGTACATGCAGACATTTTACCAAAGCACTGCATAAATCATTCATTTGTGTAATTGCAAATAAAAGCATCAGTGGAAGCATCGTGCCGATAATACGAAAGCTTAGTAATAAAGCGCTGGACAAGCCACCTGTCGTAAAGAAACAGAAATTGTTATATACCAGTAATGGTTCTCCTGTTCTTACAAACAGGAGCTGTAAAACAAACATAAAAAGTCCTAATATAAACAAATTTTTTGCCAGATGTAATGCTCTCTTTTGTAAGCCTGCAAGAGTTGAAATAGCAAGCATCAGCATGATGAGTACAATTTCTACCCATACACTTTGTGTCACAATACATGCCACGCCATACAAAAAAGCAGCAAACAGCTTAGTGACAGGATTCAGTTTATGTAAAAAGGAATCTCCCGGTACATATTGTAATAAATTCATGATGCTACCTCTCCCTTCCCTTGCTGTTTTTCCTTTTTGATTGCATCTACCATTTCTTCTATCGTATACACATCAGAAAATCTGTCACCAAACTTTAATGCCAATGTCGGGATTTGTGCAGGAATAACATTTGCCTTACTTAATATCGACATATCCTTCATGATTGCATTCGTATTGCCGTCTCCTACCAGACGCCCCCTGGTCAGCACAAGAACTCGTTTTGCATATTCCTGTACAAGCTCCATATCATGACTTACCATAAGAACTGTCACATTTTCTGTTTTATTAAGCTGTGTAAGATAATCCATAATCATGATACACTCTCTGTAATCTAAGCCGGTAGTGGGCTCATCCAAAATCACAAGCTCCGGCTTTGTAACCAAAACACTGGCTAATGCAATTCGTTGTCTTTCTCCTCTTGACCGCGTAAAAGGAAACCAATCTCCTTTTAAAGAAAAAGTCTCTAACACTTCCTTTGTGCGTCTGTCTGTTTCCTCTTTCGAAAAGCCCTGTACTTTCAAGCCAAAGGCAATTTCATCATACACCGAATTCTGACATATCTGTCGATCCGGGTTTTGAAACAAAAATCCCACCTTTTTTGCTATGGCACTGGTCTTTGTTCTTTGGGTATCTGCACCGTCTACATACACCTTTCCTGCAGTCGGTAAAAGCAATCCATTGGCAAGTCTGCTGATTGTAGATTTACCGGCTCCGTTAGAGCCAATTAAAGACACCATTTCTCCCTTTTCTATATGGAAAGAAAGCTGATTGATTGTTTCTTTTGCATCCGGATAAGCAAAGGATACTTTATCAAACGTTAGCATGCCAGCACCTCCTTTAGCATTTCTTCTGCTTCCTTTACGTTAGTTGGAATTTTCCCCTGATAAAGACCTTCTTCTTTTAATCTAAGTCCCAGCTTTACCACTCGTGGCACATTGATACCAAGCTCTTCAAACAATTCTACATGTTCCACGATATCCTTGCTTTTGCCATCGTAGACCAGTTTCCCCTGCTCTAATACCAAAAGTCTTTCTGCGTATTCGCAAAGCATCATGATTTTCTGCTCTACGATAATAACTGTTTTTCCAAATTCCTTATTTAATCGTTTGAGGATTTCAAAAATCATAACGGTGCTTTCCGGGTCAAGCTCTCCTGTTGGCTCATCAAGTACAATGATTTCCGGCTCCAGTGCTAAAATAGAGGCTATCGCAACCTTTTGTTTTTGTCCTCCTGATAAAGAGCTAATCTGTCTATATCGCAAGTCGGAAATACCAAGCATCTCCAAGGACTGCTCTAATCGCTTTTTAATTTCTTCCTTCGAAAAACCAAAGTTCTCCAGACCAAATAAAATCTCATCCTCAACTACACTTGCTACCATCTGACTGTCAATATCCTGAAATACTTCTCCTACAAACTCAGCAAGCTTTTCCGGTGCGACATTTACGGTATCTAATCCATTTACCTTTACCATGCCATAAAAATCACCTTGAAAGTGATGTGGTACAATACCACTCAGCGCATAGGTAAAGGTCGATTTCCCTGCACCTGAATTACCAATGATGCCAACAAATTCTCCCTTTTCAATTTGAAGTGAAAGATTGCTCAAGGCCTTCTCTTCTGAACCCATATAGCAAAAACTGAAATCCTCAAAACTAATCATATTTCTATACCCTTTTTTATTATTTATTCATTACCTTATCTACAGGAATACTAAGTACTTCAACAATCACACAGTTTAAAGCTGCTGTTACTAATGTAACGATTGCCATGTTAGCAAACTGTGCAAATGGCATTGGATTTGCATAGGTAAGTGCTGCAAGCCCAATAAATGCAAAGCCTGAAATTAAAGTTGTAATAAATGTAGTAACAAGTGGCTTAATTATCTTTGGCATTGGAATCATAATTAATAATGCAATAGCAACTGCACCAATTGTCTCGCTTCCAAGTCCAAGCCATGCCATACTTGTTCCAATTTGGCTGATTGCACCGGAAATGAAACCGATGATTGCTGCCTCTTTGATATTTGGCTTAATGATAATGATTGATAAGCAATAAGTTGCAATTAGAAAGTTAGGATGCATGTTTCCTAATACTAAAAAGCTTGCACAGAGTCTTAATACGACACCGACTGCCATCATGATGCCTACTAAAATTAAATTGTTTACACTTGCAAGTCCCTTCTGCTGCTTTACCTCTACTTCTCTTTTTGCTGTTTCCATGTTTTTTTCCTCCCTTATTTATTCACTTTACTACGTGATGCTAAAAGTGACTACACAAAAAAAGTCCGTCCTAAAAAAGGACAGACTAAAAATCTGCGGTACCACCTTTATTGCCAATAAAATTGACCTCTCATCGAAATGCTGACACATCTCTAACCTTTAACGCAGGTATACGTCTTGGCTACTTGATAACTCTTTAACCTCGCCCTCCGTGATCCATTTGCAAGCTGCTTACTATGGGATTTCCAGCACCACCCACTCTCTGAAAGCGCATCTCTTGTTTGATTTTCACATCATAGGTTTTCTATTTGTTATAAAAAATATCATATTGTTTTAGAAAAGTCAATAACTATTTGTATATTTATTCACTTTCATTCATTTGTAGAGACAAATACTTCTTTCCTATTTATCTGATAGACATTTCAAACACTTTAGCTATCACTGTAAAGGCAAGTACTTCATACTCAGACCACTTACCACGCTGTTCTTTTCTGGAAAACATGACAAATCCGTCATTTTTCCCCTCTCGTTTTAACTGATAAAACATGGCAGTTCTGATAGCATGCTGTTCAAAAATTTCTTTTCTGTCTGGAAGATTTTCTTCAATGACATACATTCCATGTACAAGAAACAGACTATTTTCATCAAAACATTCATAAAATTCTTCATCTGGTGTCATCCAGTCTATTTCCTGTAAATCCGTATGAGCTTCTTCTCTTGTCCATCGAAAGCATGCACTCTTATTATGATAAATAAGCAGGATTTCATCTATATTGAACACTTCGCCTATCTGTGCAAAAAGCATTTCATTATTTATACTGTGACGTACAAGGTAGTCCTCTATGAGCTGCTGCATTACAGTCAGTCTATTCCCATCGGTTCGGGATATTGCTACACTGTTTTCTTCCATCTGCACAGTTTCCAAATATTTTTCATGTAACTCCGGCGTAAAAATAACGTATCTGTTTCTTCCTTTATTTTTTGCCAGATAAAGCATCTTGTCAGCTAATTCAAATACCTCCTCATAGGTACTGCCATCCTTTGGGAAAGCAGCAATTCCCATAGAACAGGTCATGGATACACCCGGATATTTCCCTTTATAAGTCCATTCCACGGTCGTCCTGATAGAACGTAGCATATTTTTTAACTCTGATCTATCCTCAATACTGTTTGTCACAATCAGAATTTCATCTCCACCAATTCTACCAATCAGACCACGATTATTGACAATATTTTTAATAATACCTGTAACTTTTTCCAGTACTTCATCCCCAAACATATGACCATAGCTGTCATTTACTGCTTTAAAATGGTCCATATCAAAAATAATGAAGTAGTTACATTTATTTGTTTTTCTCTCTATTACCTTATGTGCATACTCCGTAATTGCTCTTTTATTTAAGATATCAAGACCTGCATCCTTATCCTGAATTTCATCAAAAGATGCATCCTCTCTGATTTCTTTGATTAGTTTACGTTCATAATCCTCATGGCTGATTGCCTGCATTTGAAGCACTTTAGCATCGTATTTTTCCTTTTGTTCTTTTACCTTCTCCCATTCGGAAACAGTCAGATGTATGAGTGTCTGTCCTTTTATCTCATATGACTCATATTGCATATTGATTGTTGCCCAGGAATATCCTCCCTCAGCATTTCTTAATCGTAAAAATATCATATTCTGCGGCATGCCCGGAAGCGCCAAATCTTCAATGGCACGTTGTAAACGTTCCCAATCCTCCAGGTGAATAGCTTCTGTAATAGAAGCACTCATATCCAACCCCGTATATTTCAAAAAGCTGTTATCTGCTTTTTTTATATACATTTTATGATTAATTGTAACCTCACTTTGGTACATTGCTAATAACCCCACTTTTGTTTTGCCCCTTGTTGCCTTTGAGGTATTTTATCATAATATCAGTACAATTACCACTGCAATCTTTTTTCTTTCAGCCTATTCTATCGTAATAAGCTCATACTCCCTGGTACCGAAACCAAGTTTTGCTGCTGCTTCAATGGTGTGCACCCCATGTCTTGTCTCAATTCTTTCTACAAAATGGTCTCTTCCGGGATCATCTGATGCATAAATCAAGTCAACGCATGCCTGGTCTATGGCAATCGGGTCAAGAGAAGCTAAAATTCCAATATCCTTCATACATGGGTCTTCTGCTACAGAACAGCAGTCGCAGTCTACTGAAAGATTACACATAATATTGATAAAGACAATATTGCCTTTAAAGAGCTCCACTACAGAGCTTGCCGCATCTGCCATAGCCTCACAGAAGGTATCCTGTGGTGCAGTATGTGACCAGACCTCATTCTGATCCTTTGTCACACCGCCGGAATGAATATAGCATTTTCCCTCTGAAGAAGCGCATCCGATAGAAAGCTGCTTTATCGCTCCGCCATAGCCTCCCATTGGATGTCCTTTAAAATGAGAAAGTACAATCATGGAATCATAATTTGCAATATTCTTTCCTAAATAGTTCTCCTTTATTGCCATTCCATTTGGAATTTCTACCTTTAAGTCCGGTCCCTCTGCATCCATCAAATCTACATCAAAATATTTGGTCCAGCCATGCTGTTGAAAAAGCTTCATATGCTTTGGCGTATCATTACGGGCGCCGTCATATGCTGTGTTACATTCCACAACAGTACCATTTACATAATCAATGATAGGCTTCCAAAACTCCGGATGAAGGAAATTTTGGTTTCCTGCTTCTCCTGAATGTACCTTGGCTGCCACTTTTCCTGTTAAGGATTTTCCAAGCTGTTCATACATTTTTATCACCGCTTCCGGTGTAATTGTTTTTGTAAAATAAACCTTTGATTTCATCATTTCCTTCCTCCGCTTTCTTTTATGAATAAATGCAAATACTCTTTAAACACATTATACAACTTAAAGCCAAGTTATAGTCAATACATTATCAGGAATTTCCATTTCCTTCATCATACGTTTCCAGGAAATGATGCTTTATACCATCTTTTTTGTATGCCACTACGGTGCTTAGATTCACATTTTCCATACTCTTAAAAATATTACCTTCAACAAAAGGATTCGTCTCTTTCATCTGCCTGATGAGCTGTTTTACCTCCATACGCTTGGAAGCATTTTCACCGCCACAGGTTGTACAGGTATCTGTGAACTTACATGCGCACTGGATAAAATGCAAGTCATTATAATCTCTCCACTTTTTGATATCCTCTTCCCTAACCAGATATAAAGGTCGGATAAGCTCCATACCTTCAAAATTGGTGCTGTGAAGCTTTGGCATCATGGTCTGTACCTGTGCACCATACAGCATACCCATTAGCGTTGTTTCAATTACATCATCATAATGATGTCCCAGTGCGATTTTATTACACCCAAGCTCCTTTGCTTTTGCATATAAGTGTCCTCTTCTCATTCTTGCGCATAAATAACAGGGAGATTTTTCTATCTGAAAAACACTTTCAAAAATATCTGACTCAAAAATCGTCACAGGAATATTTAACTTCTTAGCATTATTTTCAATGATTTGTCTGTTTTCCGGACTATAGCCTGGGTCCATCACTAAAAATTTCACATCAAAATCAAATTTGTTATGTCTTTTGAGTTCCTGAAACAGCTTTGCCATTAACATCGAGTCTTTTCCGCCGGAAATGCAAACTGCAATAGAGTCTCCTTCTTTTACCAGCTCATACTCTCTGACTGCCTTAGTAAAACGGCACCAAATACTTTTTTTGAATTTTTTCCTAAGACTTTCTTCTATATCTAAATAGGCTGGTCTTTCCTCTTCGTCCTTTTCTTTCGCATAGATATCTGCCATCAGCCAGCTTAAGTAGCCTCCCTCCAGCTCATATGCCTCTATTCCTTTTCCTGCTAAAAGTATAACTGCATCCTTACTTGCTATGCCTTTTTTGCAATAAACAATTACCTTTTTTGTCTTGTCCTGTGGCTCCCAAGCCGCTAATGCTTCCTCCGGCACATGAATTGCCTCTGGTAAATGTCCATATTGATATGACATTTCATCTCTGATATCTATTAGTTCATAGCTTTCCTTTGGCAATTCGGAAAGCTCCTTTGCTGTTATGCTGGTATTTTCTTTCATTTCGTTTCTCCTGTCCTTTATAAATCCTACTTGATTTGTAGGAATTAACGCAGATATTTTATCAAATATCCTTTTCAAATGCAATACTACAAAGCAAAGAGGTTTTACTGCTTCATAGGTCATTTTCTAAAAAACTCATTGTAACCTTATCTACGCAGGCATTATAATAATTATGTAACAATGACTTTTTCTATTTGATAAAAAAATGAAAGCAATGAAATTGACAAAAAAGAGAAAAATCATAGGCGGTATCGCTCTATGTCTTATACTTTTACTTACCATTGCCGGCAGTCAGATTATGAAAAATCCAAGAGTTCGTTTATTGCTCTCCGTGGTGCATTTCACAGAAAGCACGCTAAAGGATTCCGGCTATCTTTTAAAGGATATTGATATCATGGAGCTTTTCCACAACTATGCAAATGCAGATACTTCTATTACCGCTCATGCATCCCTGTCTCATATAGAAAAGCTCGATTCCTCTGTTTATGTGGATATAAATGCCAATCGTTCCTTTTCTCAAAAACGTCTTGGCAGCCACGCTACCCTAAAGCTTTTATGGTTAGAGGTTGGCGATATCGATTTTTATGCAGAAAATGATACAGTTTATTTTGTCGTACCTTTACTTGATAATTTGGGGTATGCCTTTCCTACAGGCATCGACCTTTTTATGAAAATGCCGGACCTTACCTCTGACATTGACCAGAAATGGTTCCATGACAATGCCGGAAACATTGTCACACTCATGCAGGAAATTGGCATTGAAGAAACAGGTCATATCATTGTAGATGAAGATGGGACTTCAAGTGAAGAATTTGTTATCACAATTCCTGAAGGAAGCGGTGCCTTTATCTGGGAGTTACTCGGTATGGATAAACCGGACTATGACGTCATTGTCTCCATGTATCTGACTTCACAAAACCACATGCGTCAAATGAGTATTGACCTTTCCGATGTATTAGAGGGGGCTTCGCTTGTCGTTGATGGACAGTCTGTTGGTTCCATGCTTTTTTCCTATGAACTTCCGGAAAAGGAAAAAATAGAGCTTACTATGGTCCGCAATCCCAACTTCCAGCATCGCATCGATACTACTATGACCTACTATACCAACATTTCTGAGGTCTACCGCATGTCCTCTTATCTTACCTGGGCAGAAGAAGACAAAGGGTTTTCTTTCCAACTAAAAGATTTACGGATATCTCGCGATGAAACAATGCTTGCAAGCGGCTATTTGAAAGGTTCTATTGTTCCACTCACTGAAGCATGTGATGTTTTTGAAGGCAAGGATTCATACCTTTATAGCTTGGAGTCATTAGACTGGCGTGAAGTACGTAACGACACCGAAGGCTTTATCAATGAAATAATAAATAAAATGGATTTCTAGCTTTTTTGTAAAATTGTCGAAATATTCTGTTATTTTATGATATAATGTAGACAACGAGCCAAGCACAAAGTATTTGGCGAGTGTGGGGAATCATGAGCTATGCTCATGATATAATAAGAATATTATAAGGGGAAATGAGGCTGGACTATTTTATGAATTATGATACTGTTACCGGACTCCCACAGATGGAGTCCTTTCTTTCTTTTGCACAAAATTACATGCAGCGTGAAAATTTTAATCGCTTTGCTTTTCTGGCATTACATATTCAAACATTTTCTAATACTATGTCACAAAAGAATATATCTGACCAGTATGCCCTGCTTAGTCTGGTTCACAAACTTGTTCGTAAGCAAGACTATATTCTTTCTGCTTACAGACATGACAATCAGGTATTAGTCTGTCTGTTAGACACATCCTTGCTCACAGATTACTCGTTAGAACAGTCACTTTTTTATGCAAAAGAACTGTTTGCATTAGAGTTGAAAAGCATGCAACCGCAGATTAGCTTTACGCTAAAAGGTGGCATTTGCTTTCATAGGGATTGTGACAGCATTACATTATCTATCCAACATGCATTGTCCGCCCTTCAGATTGCCCGCGATACCACATCGCATACAGATTTTTGTATCTATGAGCCCAAGCAATCTTCTGATTTCTCGCTAGAAGCAGATATTTTGCCACTTTTTGATAATAGTTCTATCAGCAAGAGGCACACTTTGATTTATCTACAACCACGCTTTTTTGCAAATACCATGCAACCTGTAAGTGCACAAGCTTTGGTGCGTATCATAGATAATAGAGGTAAACTTTTCAGTGCAAGCAGTTTCCTGCCTGTTCTGGAAAAGAACGGACTTCTTTTAGATTTGGATTTGACTGTTATGGAACGCATTTTACAGTTAATTACTCATTGGCAAAATGCGGGTATCACACCATACAGCATTAGCATGCACCTTTCGGATATCACGCTACAGAATAATTCCTTCTACCACATTTTTGAACAGCTAATTGAGAAATATCCATCTGCTTTTTCTCATTTAGCCATAGAGATTTCTTCCATTATTTTCAAAAAAGAAAAGGCTCACATTCTTTCCTTTATGCAAGCCTTACATCAAGCAGCTGGTAAACTTTATGTGGAATTATCAGATATGCATGCAGATTTTTCTTTCGAAAATCTCACCATGGTGGACGGTATTACATGTAACCGCAGCTTTTTGCTTCATACTTTTTATAACAAAAATAATCATTCTATTACACGTGATTTTATTGAGTCGTTTGAAAATTGCAAGGTTTCTACCATATGTAAGAGCATTGAAACGGATGAAGAAGCTGATTTTGCAAGGTTCTGTCATTTTTCAGACTTGCAAGGCTTCTTATATGGACGTCCACTTCCTATTGATATTTTCCAAAAAAAATATATGGACTTTGTACTGACACCGTTTTTATAAGCTATACCAGTTTTTTATGTTTCCATTTTCCAGAATAGTAACGAATGACCGGAATCACACAACCGCACCCCCAGGATATGGGGGTTGCGATCCAAATACCGGTTACTCCTAAAATACCAGACAACAAGTAGGCAAATATAATTCTGCCTGCAAGTTCTGTTAAGCCTGCCATCATACAAGTATTCACGTCTCCTGCCCCTCGAATTACATTCTGATAACTTTGCATGATACCTGCTATCACATAAGCAACACCTATGATTGAAAGATAAGTACAACCTATTTCAATTGCCTGAGCAGAACTGTCTGCATCTAAAAATAATCTCATAAGCTGTTCTCTTTCCAGTAATACCACCAATGCTATGCAAATGCTTGCTCCTACCATCACCACAAGTGTTTTATATAAAGCTTCTTTGATTCGTTCATATTGATTTTTTCCAATATTTTGTCCTGTAAAGACAGATAAGGCTGTGCCAATAGAAACAATGACCTGAATTGCAACACTATCCACTCTATTTGCAGCAACATAAGCTGCCATGACAGAAGCTCCAAAGAAATTTACCAGTCTTTGCACACTCATACCACCAAGAGAAATCATGCAGGATTGAAACGCAGCTGGAAAACCGGTTTTGATAATTAAAAAAACAGTATCGATATCCGGTAACCAATTTAGCTCTATTAAGCCAATTTTCTCCCGCACACGTATCAGTTTTATCATGCAAATCAGGGCAGATATACACTGTGATAGGATAGTTGCATAAGCAACACCACTTACTCCCATATCACATACTATAATAAATATCAAATCAAAAACCACGTTTACTACAGAAGCTCCTATTACTGCTCGAAGCGGTGTTTTAGAATCCCCTACGCTTCTCAAAATTGCAGATGCCCCATTATATATAACACTCCCAAATGCAAAGCTATATATAATTCGTAAGTAGGTTATGGAATAGGAAATTACGTTGTCTGGTACGCTCAGAAATTCTAAGAAAAAGCGGGAGCAGAAAATACCAAGTAAGGATACACAAATTGTTAAAATACCTGCTACCCATACTAAAGCAACTGTAACTCTTCCCATTTGCTTTTCATTTTTGCAGCCAAAGCACTGTGCTACTACGAGTCCAGCACCATTGCAAAGTCCCGTCACTACTGCAAAAAGAAAAAAGGTTAATGTACCTGTACTTCCAACTCCTGCAAGTGCCTCTTCTCCTAAATACTGTCCTACAATAATCGTATCTGCCACATTGTAAATCTGTTGGAATATATTACCGATAAGCATAGGAATTGCAAATCTTATAATGTGCTTCATAGGATTTCCTACCGTCATATCCTTCATTGTAGTTACCTTCCTTTCCATTTCTATCTTATATACATCTTATATACAACTTTTATACAATAAAATAAAGAATACTGACTTGATTTTGTATTTTAGGGTGTTGTTTTTT